>NZ_JAUBRP010000138.1:0-7176 GCF_036701935.1 Microcoleus sp. M2_D5
AACGCATTAAATTGAGAGCCGACCGTCCTACTTAATGTTTTGTTACATACTTATAAATTTTCCCGCCGACCTACTTATAACATCAAGTTCTAAGAAACAAAGTATTTGCGCGGTCAATCTACCGATAAATCTAGAGATTTTTGGCGCAAATACTTCGTCCAACTGATCCTTTTGCCAGAGATTAAATCCTCTGGTTGAGACATCTAAATTAGCAAATTAGATGAGTTTGACAGCCCGCAGACCAAACATCAGGACTGTCGCCAAGCCGACCATTCCGCCAAAAAGCCCAAAATAAGTTATTGCTCCGCTAAGAGTCATGGCAATTTCTCCAAAACAATCAATAAAAAGACCTATAAGAACTATAATCTAAAATCTAATATCTAAATTAGATAAATATGCAATCCATAATTAAAGTTGACTTGGGGCCACAATCTTACAATGTTTGCGTGCGATCGGGCGGATTAGACGAACTAGGCAGTCAGATGGGCGATCTAAGTTTGGGCAAAAAAGTGCTGCTGGTGTCGAATCAGTCGATTTTTCGGCAGTACGGCGAAAGAGCAACCGCAGCCCTCGAATCGGCCGGTCTGGAAGTCAGTAGCTGCATTTTACCACCGGGAGAACAGTACAAAACTTTAAATTCGGTACAGAAAATTTACGGTGCGGCTTTGGAAAACCGCTTAGAACGTTCCTCGACAATGGTGGCTTTGGGCGGCGGGGTGGTGGGCGATATGACGGGTTTTGCTGCGGCGACTTGGCTGCGGGGAATTAATGTCGTGCAGGTTCCGACTTCGCTGCTGGCGATGGTTGATGCTTCTATTGGCGGTAAAACGGGGGTAAATCATCCCTTGGGGAAGAATTTAATCGGGGCTTTTCACCAGCCGCGCTTGGTTTTGATTGACCCGGATGTACTCAAAACTCTGCCGGCGAGGGAGTTTCGTTCGGCGATGGCGGAAGTCATCAAGTACGGGGTGATTTGGGATGCTGAACTTTTTGATAAGTTGGAGAATTGCAAGCGTTTGGATCAAATGCGCTATGTGAAGGCGGATTTGTTGGCTGAAATTTTGAGCAGGTCTTGCCAAGCTAAGGCTGAGGTGGTTAGCAAAGACGAGAAGGAATCGGGTTTGCGGGCGATTTTGAATTACGGGCACACGATCGGTCATGCTGTAGAAAGTTTGACCAATTACAAGGCGATCAATCACGGGGAAGGAGTGGCTATCGGTATGGCTGCGTCAAGCCGCTTGGCTGTGGAGTTGGGAATGTGGGATGCTGAGTGCGATCGCCGCCAGTCTGCTTTGATTGAAAAAGCGGGTTTACCTGCCAAATTGCCCGCAGGTTTAGATGTTGAGGAAATTTTGCATACTTTGCAACTGGATAAGAAGGTGCAGGATGGCAAGGTGCGGTTTGTGCTGCCGGTGCGCTTGGGTGAGGCTGCTGTGAGCGATCGGGTGGATGGGGATTTGATTATACAAGTTTTGAAGGAAATGCTTTAGATTCTCGTTTTTGGGGGTGTTTAACCGCCGCTGAAGGCTGATTCACGCCGATCGCCCAAGATGTTTTTTCTTTCAATCGGCGATCGGCGGTTGAGTTTAGGATTCGCTGGATCGCGAATTAATTTCCTCCAAGATTTTCTCTACTCTGTTAGCAGCTTGAGTTCTACCTTGCTTGATAAATAACTCCTTAGCTTTTTTGAGGCTGGCTACCGCCTCCGCTTGATTTTCCTTGTCTCCTTGCTGGTACAAACCGACTCCTAAATTGTTTAAAGCATCGGGATATCGATCGTTAATTTTAACGGCTTGTCTCCACTGAACAATTGCCTCGGGCAACTGCCCCTGACTTGCCATCGCTACGCCTAAATCGTTGTGAGCTTTGGCGTGCTTCGGGTTTACTTCAATTGCTTTTTGGAATAGAACGATCGCCTCGCTCATTTTACCTTGCCCCGACAGCATAGTTCCCAACTTGTAATAAGCATCCGCTTCTTTGGGATAGCGAGCGATTAGTTGTCGGTACAAAGCTTCGGCATTGACAGCGTTTCCTTGACCGTAAAGGTCGTTGGCAGTTCTCAAGCCCACCGTGTAGCCTTTACCTACAACTTGGCACTTTTTCTCGGAGTTGCCTTCCTGCTTGCAAATCCTGAGTTCGTCTCCCTTCATCTCGTAGGACATAACTTCCCGAACAGCAGGGCCGCGGCGCGGGGGCTGCAAGTTCTGCGACTGCAAGTTTTGCGAGAGTTGCAGGGCGATTGTCTCAGCCCCGGCCGGTTGGGCCGCTGCGACACTCCAGATTCCTGCACCCACCAAAATGCTTGGGGCAATCCACCTCAAAGGTTTTAACCAGGGAAACTCTCGATCGTTTTTCATGTCTTTTGTCGAAACGTGTTGTTGATATCCTGGGTTTCACTAGGGCCGTAAGAGTCGGAGCCGATGGGGCCCACCCGATGAAATAGTTAGTTATTAACAGTCGAGATATTTTAGCACTGCGGGGCCGAGTTTGAGTTAAATTAGAGTAGAATTTCGATCGATTCTCAGTCAACCTTAGCAGGAAAATAGAAATGGGGCAGTCTATTCTTACCATGCTCTTTGCGCTCATCCTCGGCTACGCTGTTAACTCAAGCGTCAAAATAGTCAGCGGTGGCGACGAAGCTTTAGTGGAACGTTTGGGTCAATACAAGCGCACCCTCAAGCCAGGATTCCACTTTATCAGTCCCCTGGTCGAAAAAGTCGTCTGCGTGGACACAACCCGTGAAAGAGTTTTAGATATTAAACCTCAGTCAGCAATCACGGGAGATAATGTGGCTCTAGAAGTCGATGCCGTGGTGTATTGGCGGGTTGTGACTTTAGAGAAAGCTTATTATGGAATAGATCAAATTGAAAATGCGATCGCCAACTTAGTTTTAACCACGTTTCGCGCTGAAATTGGTCGATTGCCAATGCAAGACATCTTGGGTTCCCGAGATGACATGAATAAAAAGTTACTCAAGAAGTTAGACGAAGCTACTCAACCTTGGGGCGTCAAAGTAATTCGCGTAGAAATTCAAAGCATTACACCTCCGAAAAGGGTGCAAGAAGCTATGGAATTGGAGCGCGCCACTAAGAGCGAGTGGCAAGCAATGGTCAATAAGGCGATCGGCACTAAGGAGTATATGAGGCTCTTAGTTGAAGCTTTAGACTCCCATCCCAATAGCAAGCAAGTTTTGAATTACTTAGTAACGGAAAAATACTTAGACGCTCAACAAAAATTGGGCGAAAGCGACAATGCCAAAATTCTGTTTATGGACCCGAAGAATATGTCAGAAGCTCTCAACAATTTGATGGGTTCTATACCTGATGTGATGCCTTATTCTGAGGGCGGGGAAATGAAAGTTATTGATACTCCCACTTCTCAAGACTGATTTCTGAAGATAGCGTCGGCAACCAGACAAACATCGTGCATTTCTCTGACATCGTGAACTCGCAAGATATCTGCCAAATTTGCGATCGCACCTGTACAAGCCGCCGCTGTCCCCCAAACTCTTTGTTTCGCTTCTGGCTGATTCAAAATGTGACCGATGAAGCTTTTGCGCGATACTCCCACTAAAATCGGACAGTTTAAAACACGGAATTTTCGCAACTCTCGCAGAATTTCTAAGTTTTGACTGTAAGTCTTGGCAAAGCCAATACCAGGGTCGAGAATTATTTGAGATTTGTCAATCCCCGCAGCAACTGCTGCCGCAATTCGACTCTCTAAAAATTCCCCAATTTCCCCAATTAAATCGCTATAATCTGTCAGTTTTTGCATCGTCTGGGGAGTCCCCCGAATGTGCATCAAAATTATTGGTACTTTTAACTGAGCAACTGTTGACAGCATTTCCGCATCAAAAGTAGCTCCCGAAATATCATTGATAATATCAGCTCCCGCCTCTACCGCAGCTTTAGCAACCTGCGCTCTGGTAGTATCGACAGAAATAGGAACTGAGCCAAAAATATCGGCTTTTTGCCGCAGTGTTTGTACTACAGGTATAACGCGATCGATCTCCTCTTCTAAGGATATTTCCACTGCACCGGGCCGAGTAGATTGACCGCCAATATCAATAATATCAACTCCCGATTTTACCATATTTTCCGCTTGCGCCAAAGCAGATTCTATGGTATAGAAGTCTCCGCCGTCACTAAAACTGTCCGGGGTTACGTTCAAAACGCCCATTAAATAAGTGCGTTTTCCCCAATCAAAAACTTTATTTCTAATGGTAATTTTTTCTGGGTTATTTGTCATATCACCTTCTCATATCATGTCCGATCGATTAACCATAATATCCCGGTCGGGGCGGGTTTTTGAGATTGTCAATTATTGGCAGATATTGTTGGTGAACCCGCCCCTACAAAAATCGCGGTCGCTCGACCGGACATGATATCAATCGGCGATTGAAATCGCTTCTTGTAAAACGAAATGCTTCTCTAAGAGACTCAAGAAGAAAGCAGAAGCGCAATTCTTAATTCAACCAAAACTTAACCAGCTAAAAACCGTGTCAACTGTCAATTGTAATTCAATTTTATCAATTATTGGCAACAGAGCTGCACCTTTATACAGTTCTACTTTTTGTCCGGGAAATACTGCCAAAATACTCTCTTCTTCTGGATATAGCAACCACCCCAACTCAGTGCCGTGTCGCGAACAGTGGAGCAAGTTACTCAGCACTTTTGTTTGACTTTGGTTGGGAGAGAGAATTTCTATCGACCAGTCGGGATTAATGTCAAAGCGGTTAGCAATTCTACCAGACGGCAAAAAAGGAATTCTTTCCCATCGGAATACGGCTACATCTGGCACGATTGATGCGCCGCCAAAAGTGCAGCGCAACTCGGGAAAAGCATTGGCAATTTTCCGAGTTTTCGCTACTTGATTGATAGTCTTGCAGAGCTCACCTTGAAGTACGCTGTGTTCGCCTTGAGGCATGGGCTTCTGAATGATTTGTCCCTCAAGAAATTCTGAGGCCGGTTCAGTTTCAGGAAGTTTGAGGAACTCGTCTAAGGCTGGTTTGGGTTTAACGATCGCAGTCATAGCTTAATTCTCCCGATCCGAGAAACACTGAACGGCACATCACAATTGTAGGCGATCGCTGTTTAATTCCCGCTGCCTTGTTCCAACTACCAATTAGCAATTACCTAATTACTGATAATTGACAATTCGAGCAAAACTCGCAGCTTCCAAACTAGCACCACCAACCAGAACCCCGTCAATTTCAGGCATCGCCATGACTTCATCAATATTCTCCGGTTTCACAGAGCCGCCGTACTGAATGGGCACGTCAGGATTAGTCAATTTACTGCGAATCAAACCAATAACTCGGTTAGCTTCCTTCGTTTCGCAAGTATCGCCAGTGCCAATGGCCCAAATCGGTTCGTAAGCAATGACTAACTTTTCTTGGTCAACACCAACCAAATCTTTTGCCAATTGAGAAAAAATGTGAGCTTCAGTTTCCCCTGCGTCTCGCTGCTGCTTGGTTTCCCCTACACACAGAATCGGAATTAAATCGTATTTCTGAGCAGCTTTCAGCCGCAAATTTACCGTTTCGTCAGTTTCCCCAAAATATTGGCGCCGTTCGCTGTGGCCGATGATGACATAACGGACACCAAGTTCACTCAGCATTGGCCCGGAAATTTCCCCAGTAAAAGCTCCAGACTCTTGCCAGTGAACGTTCTGAGCACCGAGTCTGATCCGGCCCCCGTGCAAATTTTTCGAGAGGACAGCCAAGGAAGTGAAGGGAACGCAAAGCACGACTTCCCGTTCCTCTGGGGTTTCCGTCAGGCAGGACATGAATCCTTGAAGAAACTCTAGGGATTCAGTCCTAGTTTTGTACATTTTCCAGTTGCCAGCAATAACTATTTTCCGCACGGGTGACTCAGTAGCTCTGTGAACATCAAAATCAGGCAACTTATAGTTTAAAGCTTTAGCGTACCTTTCGATCCTTCATTGCCCAAACTCGATGCGAGCTTGCTCAACTAAGTCAACGGTGACGACTTCGGTTTCGGCTTCGCGGGCCAACTGCTCGATGCGGACGCGAGCTTGTCCCCGGACAAAATAGGGAATATTTTTCAGCTTCGCCTTGGCTTCTGGCGTCCATTTTAAATCATCGGAAAATTCGGAATCGGGCATGGCGTTTTGAGCGATCGACTACAAGCCTTTATGGATCTGGCTTTGATGGAAAGCCTGGATCTCTTCAATTTACCACGAGTTGCGATCGCCCCACGCCTTCTCACTCTGCCTTAATTTTGTTGCTTAAAATAGCCGACGCTTCTTGTAAAAGCTGATTCTGCTCTTGTCGAATCGTCTCCAACCTTGTCAAAATATTAGCAAGTCGTTCTTGAGACTCCAAACTGTTTGGTTCAACTCCCCTCAATTGTAAAACAGAATTATTTTTGTCTTTGGTATTCTTTGAAACCAATGAGTTTACAACCACTCCACCGAGATTACTTACAGATTTAAAGCCGAGACTCACAACCCCTTGCATAAATTTTAAAGGAATTTGCAAAATCAATAACAAGCCTTTTTCCAAAAAGTTACCTAAAACCTGTAATATTTTCTTGAGACTCCATATAAATAGCACCAACATTCCTAAAGATATCCACCACGGGTGACTCATCAACCAAGATAATACAGGGTTAGAATCACTCCAATTTTTAAACATACCATCGATAGCACTTTGAAGGGCATTGGAAGTGGCTTCGCTCATATTTCCCACCTTATACAGTGCTACTTCCATAGTAAGTGACCTCTATCAACGTAATTTACTGTTTCCCAGTGATTATAGTATATAGCAATTCTTGCATCATTTGTGAATTTCTTACTCCCTCCCCAAGACATCGGGGAGGGTTGGGGTGGGGTCAAAATTTTACGACTCCTGCAAGGATTGCTATAGCTTCTGTTTTTAATAGTGGGACTTTAGCTAAAAATTGAGCGAGAAATAGAGCTAAGATATATAGAGTAAATTTTTGAGGTTAGTCTCTTTCCTGATGGAATCTGATGACAGAAAAATTTTGGACATCCATGCCCCGATGCTTTGAAAGATTGTGCCAACGCTTTGACGATGTGTTCCCGACTCAAGCCCAAGAACAGGAATTTAGGAATCAGAATTAAATAACTTCCACTCTTGAAAGTGGGATGGGCGTCCCGCCCGTCTTTTAAGGACGGGCGGGACGCCCATCC
>NZ_JAUBRP010000139.1:0-6895 GCF_036701935.1 Microcoleus sp. M2_D5
AATAGATTTAGTTGTCTTCGAGATGCAATTGAATATGTCCTGGGTACCGTGTCCTAACCGCCTTGGCGGTTGCTATAAAATTCCCTCAACAGTCAACAATCTAATTCATCTGAGTTAATCTGTGTTTATCTGCCTGTATCTGCGGTAAAAAAAATTGAATTTCTTCACCGCAGATGAGAAGGGATTAACGCTGATTCACGCAGATAAAGAGAAGAGATATCTGACGAATTCCGCTGCGAACAGATTTGATATTAGTCATTAGACACTATCAGGAAACTGCACTACCATGTCCTGATTTGCTATTATTCCGGTGCAACGGTAATTAATATAATATATTGAAATTTTAAATCAAAGAACCGCCGCCATCAATCCACACTTCAGTACCTGTGATAAAGCTGGACGCATCTGATACCAGGAATAAAACTAATTGGGCTACTTCTTCAGTAGAACCGGCCGTATTATCAGTCAAAGGAATCATATCTTGAATCGCATCAGGCGCGACTGGAATGCGATCGAGATGGCGCTTAGTGGTGCTTTCTTCAATGGCTGTCAGCACCCCGCCCGGACAGATAACATTGACTCTGATTTGGCTGGGGGCAAGTTCTAGCGCCAGCATTTTTGCTAAAGCTACTTGTGCCGCTTTGCTGGAAGCGTAAGCTGTGGCACCAATTTTCCTGAAACTTCTGGTGCCGTTAATCGATGATGTAATGACTATGGAACCTCCTTGTTTTTTCAGATAAGGAACTGCATATTTTACAGTCAAAAATGTTCCTCTGAGGTTGGTGTTAATTGTCCGATCCCATTCATCCGGTTCTATATCCTCTATCGGCGACCATACACCGTTAATACCCGCATTTGCAAACACAATATCAATTCTTTGATATTCGTCAAAAATTGTTTGAAATGCCTGTTGCATTTGCTGAGAATCCGCTACATCTGCTGCAGTAGCTAGCCCGCAGCCTCCTTCACTGACCAACTGGCGGACGGTTTCTTGCCCTGTTTCTAAAATGCGATCGATAATAGCAACTTTTGCTCCTTCCTTAGCCATTAAAATTGCTGCTGCACGACCAATTCCCGACCCACCGCCGGTAATAACGGCAACTTTTTCTGAAAGCTTCATAATTTTTTATATAAATAATACTTTTTTGCGCGATCGCATAGCATAAAAATAATAGTCGATAGAGGACTACACTCCTCACTACAAAAAACTTTTCGCGAGCAAAATCATGAAAGTAACAAGTGGTTTAGTGTACTAATTATAGCGGTAAGGTGTGCAGTGCACACCCTACTATAGGCAGAGGAGTAGGTCAGTTTTAACGCAGTTCTTACGGCTGTGGCACCCAGACCGAAACAGAACCGGCGTTACATCGAAAATCAGCCCAACCATCGTCATTAGTTGTGATTGATTCTTTGATGTGTTCGGTGATGTCAATATAAGTTCGATTCGGCTGTCCGACTTCCATAAACTTAGTGCCATCGCCTCCGTTACTGAGTACCACAGCCATGCCGCCCGGATGTTCTTCATCTCCGAGTCGCGTCCAGCCAATTGTGTTGGCGTGGTCGAAGTAATCGTACTGATTGCCGTAGGAATAGGTTTGGCGCGCTAACAAGAATTTATCGAGAATAAACTGATGTTTGTCTAACCAAATCTCGTATTCATTGCCATCATTTGCTGTATCTTTATAGTTAGCGCCGTAATAGTCCGGGTAAAAAATGCACGGATATCCTTCGCGCCGCAGCAGAATTAAAGCGTAGGCAAGGGGTTTAAACCAAGCCTCGACAACTGATTCTAGGGATTGTAAGGGTTGGGAATCATGGTTGTCAACCAAGGTAACGGCGAGGGCGGGTTGCTGTTGGACGAGAGTGTTATCAAAAATTGTTCGCAAATCGTAGCTATTGCCGGCTTTGCTAGCAGCGTGGAAGTTGTAGTGGAGGGGTGCGTCAAATAAGGAGACTTTACCGTCCGTTGCTTCTAGGAAGTAGTGCAAAGCTTCCACTTCGTAAGACCAATATTCGCCGACTGCAAATAAGTCGCGTTGGGCATAGTTACGAACGTGTTCCAACCATTCTTGGAAAAATTCTGCTTTAACGTGTTTGACGGCATCAAAGCGAAAGCCGTCAACGTTTGTTGTATCGACATACCACTCACCCCAG
The DNA here is from genome assembly GCF_036701935.1 of Microcoleus sp. M2_D5. Taxonomy (NCBI): domain Bacteria; kingdom Bacillati; phylum Cyanobacteriota; class Cyanophyceae; order Oscillatoriales; family Microcoleaceae; genus Microcoleus; species Microcoleus sp. M2_D5. The sequence continues at coordinate 2,155 of NZ_JAUBRP010000139.1, forward strand.
TATTTTAACTCCCCGCTGACTTCTGGGTGATCCATATCTAAATCGCAACCCATGAGGTAGTCAAAGTTGCCTTTTTCTAAGTCTACTCCTCGATCGAATTCTTTGCCTTTTAGCAGGTAAACGGCATGGGTTTCTGTGTTGTAAACGTTGTAATCAATGGCGTCAAAATGCCACCAATGCCACTCCATGCTGGAATATTTTTTATCGCGACCTGGAAAAGTAAAATGCGTCCAAGCTTTGATTTTTTGATATTCGCCTACGGTGTCATTCCGGTTGTCGGGATTGAAGGGTGTGGCTTCGGCTTCTTCTTCTGCATCGGCACCTAATTTGTGGTTGAAGACAACATCGGCATAAATCCGAATTCCAGCATCTTGGGCAGCTTTAATGGCGGCCAAATACTCATCTTTTGTCCCGTATTTCGTGCGTACCGACCCTTTTTGGTCGAACTCGCCTAAGTCGAATAAGTCGTAGACGCCGTAACCCACATCCATGCCGCCGCCAGTTCCTTTATAGGCTGGTGGCAACCAGAGGGATGTAACGCCGATTTTGGCTAAATCTTTTGCAGATTTCGCTAGCTGATTCCACAGGCTGCCGTCGTCGGGGCTGTACCAGTGGAAATACTGCATCATGACGCCATTTAGTTCAGACATATATTTAGTTTTTCCTGTTTTGTCAAATTGCGATCGACATTTATGTTCGTAGCTCGCTAGTTTACGTATGTCTGCAATCTATGGTTAATAAATATCATAAAAGATGGGGCTGATAAAAAAAATCTATCTGTTGATGTATTGACAAGATAATGTAAATTTGATACTAATAATTTCAGGCAGACTAAAAAATATTAAGTTAGTGGCGATTGGGCAGCAACTCGCTCAACTCTGGTGTTCCAAGTACCGTCGATCGCCAATTCAATCAATCTAAATCCCGGCGGGATTTCGTCAATAATAATCGGATGGCTTTTCGGTAAAAGTTGGAGGCAGGTGCTGGGTGTCCCCAAGTAGGTAACTGAACCCCGCTGTTGTTGAAATTCTTGGTGAATGTGGCCGCAAAGAACGATTTTGATTTGAGGGTATCGATCGACAATTGCGAAAAATTCATCGGCATTGTGCAGCATCATTCCATCCATTATTTCACAGTCGATCGGCAAAGGATGATGGTGCAAGGCAATGATAACAGGTCGATCGCCCGTTTGTTGCAGTTGAGAGTCCAGCCAATGCAAGCTTTCTGGGGAAAGCCGCCCGCCGTCGCATCCGGCTTCCACACTCGAAAGCAATAGAAATTGCCAGTTTCCTAGCATCCATGATTTTTCTGGGGAAAGGGGCGACTGATTTAAGATTTCTGCCATGACTGGGATGTTGTCGTGGTTCCCAGGTATCCAGTAGGCGGGAATTCCGAGGGGGGCGATGAGAGAGATGAGGCGCTGGTAGGATTCGGGTGTTTCGTCTTGCGACAAGTCGCCTGTGAGTAGGAGTAAGTCGGGCGGCGGCTGTATTTGTTGCAAGCGATCGAGAACTGCTTGGAGGGTGCGGGTTGTTGAGAGGCCTTTCCATTCTCGATCGAGCTCTGCAAACAAGTGAGTGTCGGTGATTTGGGCGACGAGTAGGGGATAAACTGGTGTCATGGCTGGTGTTGCGGGCGATCGATGTAGTTCTAGAATAGCCTCGGATGGGTTTTGGGGATATGGGAAAAAAGGGCGATTCCCTACGGGATAGCTGCGCTTCACGAAATTTTTGACAGGTATGTTAAAATTTTCGAGATTTGGTGTACTATAAGAAAACGTCAATTTTCAGACGTAACGGCGGCATAGCCAAGTGGTAAGGCAGAGGTCTGCAAAACCTCCACCCCCAGTTCAAATCTGGGTGCCGCCTTTTTTAATTTGTGTGAAATGTGGCTAAGATGCCGTTTGGGCGATCGAGAAGGTTCCCTCATAGAAAAAATATTTTATTTTAGCATAAAATTATTTTGCAAGAGGTCTAATATACAAAAACCAGCCCCCACCCAACCAATAACCCTCAACCAAAATTCAACGGATCGACATCAATAGTCAGACTAACAGAACGCGGCGTGCGATCGCGCAACCCGATCAAATCCGACAAATCCACCGACTCATCCAAAGGCAACTTCAGCAAAATCTGCCACCGATAGCGATTTGCCACCCGCATAATCGCCGCAGGTGCAGGCCCCAACAACTCACACCCCGGTACAGACAATCGCTCAATATACTCCTGACAAACCGACGCTAATTGTACCGCAGTCACTGCAACTTCCGCCGCATCTACACTGCTCAACCGCAACAAAATCAGCCGCCCCGAAGGTGGATAATTCAGCGCCGTTCTTTCTGCTAATTCTGTTTCCACAAAATCTGTATATTCGTGCCGCCTAACTGCTTGAATAACCCGGTGTTCGGGAGTGTAAGTTTGAATAATTACCCGCCCCGGATCGTCGCCTCGGCCCGCACGGCCCGCGACTTGAGTTAATGTTTGAAAAGCTCGTTCGCTGGCCCGATAATCGGATAAGTTTAGCAACCCGTCAGCAGACACAACTCCCACCAATGTTACTCCCGCTAAATCTAACCCTTTCGTCAGCATTTGCGTACCCAACAAAATGTCAGCTTCCCCGTTAGCAAATTGCGTTAACAATCTGCGGTGGTCGCCCTTATTTCTAGTCGTATCGCTGTCAAACCGAATTGCCCGCAATTCTGGAAACAATCTCGTTAATTCCTGTTCGACTCGCTGAGTGCCGCTGCCAAAGTTTTTGAAGTAAGGAGAACTGCATTCCGGGCAGTTTTGGGGGTGTCGTTCCGTGTGGTTGCAGTAGTGACACCGCAATATTTCTGCTGTTCCTTCGCCGACGTGGTGATAAGACAGGGAAACATCGCAGTTCGGGCATTCCATTACATAGCCGCAACTCCGACAAGAGACAAAGGTACTGTGTCCTCTTCTGTGAATAAATAGAATACCTTGCTGTTGTCTTGCTCGCAATTGTTCCAGGGCGTTTTGCAGGGAAGCGCTGAAAATAGAGCGGTTTCCTTGCCGCAATTCTTGGCGCATATCGACTATTTCCACAGGCGGCATCGGGCGGGAATAAATGCGATCGGGCAATGATAAATAATGGATATTTGGTAACGAGTAATAATCTCGGCGCGTCCCGACAAAAGTCTCTAAAGCTGGCGTTGCGGAACCTAAAATTAAGGGACAATTTTCTAATTCGGCGCGCCATTTGGCCACGGTGCGGGCGTGGTAGCAGGGGGCTGGTTGGTCTTGTTTGAAGCTGCTGTCGTGTTCTTCATCAAGGATAATTAAGCCGAGGTGAGGTAAAGGTGCGAAAATGGCCGATCGCGTGCCGATGACAATTTGCGGGGTTCCAGTCAGCATCTGACGCCATGTATCGTAACGTTCGCCGTCGGATAGGGCGCTGTGGTACACGCAAATTTGCTCGCCAAAACGGGCGCGGAATCTGTCTGTAAGTTGCGGTGTGAGGCCGATTTCGGGAACGAGTACGAGGGCGGATTTGCCACTGGCTAAGATTGGGGCGATCGCCTGCAAATACACTTCGGTTTTCCCGGAACCTGTAACGCCGTGCAGCAGCACTTGACGGAATCCCGAAAAAGAGTTAATAAACGCTAAGGCTTGAGCTTGAAAATGAGTTAAAGTTTTGGGTGCATCGGGCAATTGAGAAATTCCGCGATCGCCCCTGAGCACTTCCCTTTGGTCAATTACAACGCTACCTTTTTGTTCCAAAGCTTTGACAACCGAAGAACTCGCGCTGCAAATTCTCAGCAAATCGTTCATCCACATTTCACCGCCGCCGCGCCGCAAAACTTCCAATACTTCTTGTTGACGCTTGGTTAAATCTGTGACAAATGCACTAGCAATTAATGTCACTGCCGGTTTGAGTTGTGGTTTGGGAGGATTGGGAGGTTCTAAATAACTTTCTACCCAACCGCGTTTCAATAAATCTTTCAATCCTCGATAACTTCCCTTGACTTGTCGCTGGAGGTATTGCCAAGTGTAATCGCGGTTTTTTTGAGCTTGCAGCAACTGCAAAATTTGACTGGCGGCGGGATTGAGAAATGTTTCGGCATTCGGAGAAATTGCGTCCTTAATTAAGCGAATGCGGCGCACGGAACGGCTTAACAAACCGGGCGGCAGCGAGGCTCTAATTACTTGAATTAAAGGTGTGCAATAATAGGTGGCAGTGCGATCGAGCAATTCCCAGTAATTAGGCGGGAAAAAACCCGCACTGACAACATCTTCGACATCTTTAACCCGCGCCGGATCTAAGTCGGGCGGCAGTTGAGAAATGAACCGAATCGCGATCGCCCCTACTTGTTGACTGCCAAAGGGTACACTCAAAATATCCCCCGGTTGTACGGTAAGTTCCGCAGGTAAACGATAGGTAAATAACTTATTTTCCTCCCCAGCCGAGTCCCCCGCAACCCTGAAAGGAGAGTCCACCAATACCTCGATCCACTCTGCTTGCACGGTGGGGCGCTGTGGCGGTTCGCTGCTGCCGTAGGATGCCCCGGCCTCTGCCGCTATAGGGGTTGACAAACCAAAAGTGACAGTAGACATAGGGTTGCACATCAAACTAGGAGGAGCCGCGGTCAAAGGGAGTTTTCATTATCCCTCAGTTTAGCTCGATCGATCTTAGGAATGAGAATTAAATAACTTCCACACTTGAAAGTGGGATGGGCGTCCCGCCCGTCCACTCATGACGGGCGGGACGCCCATCCCACAAT
>NZ_JAUBRP010000140.1:0-6882 GCF_036701935.1 Microcoleus sp. M2_D5
TCGTAAACCCGCCCCCACCCAACGGTAAATCAATCTATACGTTTGGATGATGGGATGAAATCAAGGTTCATGTAGGTTATTGGTGAGGAGAGGGGGCGGGTTTATTTAGATTGTTTGTATTTGTGAGATATTGTGGGTGAACCCGCCCCTACAAATCTTTTTATCAAAATAGCTTGACATTCATATTATTCTGTGATGTGTAGTCGAATAGTATTGGGTTTAATCCACAAATCGCAGCACTTGAGCCAAGTTCACAGCCAACAGCTATTTTTATTAAACGAGACCACAGGAATAGTCGAAATAACCGGAATCATAGAGAAAGAAGAAGGAAGAAGGAAGAGAGAACAGAGAAGAGGGGAGAGGGAAGAAGGCAAAATTTTTTTTCTTTCTTGTGCCAACAGCCAACAGCCAACAGCCAACAGCCAACAGCCAACAGACTTATTCCTTCATAGCCGATTTGCGGGCATTGGTCTAAAATCAATACAGTCCTCTGCTGACTTGCTTTCAGCAAGATTTCAGCATACTTACCCTGAAACCTGATAATAATCCTTGTGCCAGACACTGCCCAGAACCGCCCAGAGCTGGATCTGAAGACCATATTTCCCTTCGAGCTAGATAACTTTCAGAGAGAGGCGATCGCCGCCCTCGATGCAGGTAAATCCGTTGTCGTGTGCGCTCCCACAGGCTCTGGGAAAACGTTAATCGGCGAATACGCCATCCATCAAGCACTCGACAGAGGGCGGCGCGTCTTCTACACCACACCCCTCAAAGCACTCTCTAACCAAAAGCTGCGCGACTTCCGCAGTCAATTTGGAGACGACAACGTAGGTTTGCTCACCGGCGACATCTCCGTCAATCGAGATGCGCCGATTTTGGTGATGACTACCGAAATATTTCGGAATATGCTCTACGGTACGCCGATCGGAGAAGTCGGCACTTCCCTCACCGGAGTCGAAACCGTCGTGCTCGACGAGTGTCACTACATGAACGATCGCCAGCGTGGTACCGTCTGGGAAGAATCGATCATCTACTGTTCCAGCGAAATTCAACTGCTGGCCCTCTCAGCAACCGTTGCCAATAGCGAGCAACTCACAGACTGGATTAACAAAGTCCACGGGCCCACAGAGCTCGTCTACTCAGACTTTCGGCCAGTACCCCTGCAATTCCACTTCGCCAACCAAAAAGGGATATTTCCGCTGCTAGACGAGACCGGCAAAAGAGCGAATGTCCGGTTAGTCCCCAAAAAGAAGGGGCAAAAAGTAGAAAGAGGCAGCATTCCCACTCCGAGTTTGACCGATGTTTTGGCCCGGTTGGACGATCGAGATATGCTACCAGCAATTTACTTCATCTTCAGCCGTCGCGGGTGCGACCAAGCAGTCGCAGAAGTCGGCAACTTCTCCCTAGTTAACGAAGCCGAAACAGCCGAACTCAAACGCATCATTGACGATTTTTTACAGCGAAACCCAGAAGCAGAACGCTTCGGTCAAAAAGAAGCACTTTTAAAAGGCATCGCCGCCCACCACGCAGGCATTTTGCCCGCTTGGAAAGGTTTAGTAGAAGAACTCTTCGGCAGAGGTTTGATTAAAGTCGTATTTGCCACCGAAACCCTAGCAGCCGGGATAAATATGCCCGCCCGCACCACAGTCATTTCCACCCTGTCCAAGCGCACCGACAAGGGACACCGACTGCTAAACGCTTCAGAATTCCTCCAAATGGCCGGTCGGGCGGGTCGGCGGGGCATGGACAAGCAGGGGCACGTGGTCGCAGTTCAGACGCGCTTTGAAGGCGCAAAAGAAGCCTCCTATTTGGCAACAGCCAAAGCCGACCCCCTCGCCAGTCAGTTTACGCCCAGCTACGGCATGGTGCTGAATTTGCTGCAAACACACACTCTCGACGAAGCTCAAGAGTTGGTAGAGCGGAGTTTTGGTCAATACCTGTCTACCTTGTACTTGCAGCCCCAGCAATCAGAATTAGACCGACTGCAAACAGAATTAGCAGTGCTGGAACAGTCCCTAGCGGCCGGAGGAAATGTCTCCACCCTGGAAAAAAACCTCGCCCATTACGAAAAATTGCAGGGCAGACTCAAAGAAGACAAACGTTTGCTGAAAACTCTATTGCAGCAAGCTGAAGAAGCCAGATTTAAGGAAATGTCCGTAGCTGTGGCTTTTGCAGTGCTCGGCACGGTTCTGAGTCTCAAAGGCAAGCACGTTCCGACAGCCAAACGATCGCACACAACTCCTGTACCCGCCGTATTGGTTGCCAAAGTCGCAGGTTCCGGCCAAGCACCAAATTTGGTGTGCTTGGGCAAAGATAACCGCTGGTATGTCGTCGCCATTAGCGATGTGGCTAGCCTGCACGCCGAATTACCCCGCTTGAGCGTAGCAGATACCTTGAACCCGCCCTCGGAAATGCCCCTGAGACTCGGCCAGTGCCGCTTGGGAACTGAAGAAACTGCTTCAATTGCTGCATCGATCCCACCATTGCCCACACCAGAACCGACCCCAGAGGCTCACGAGCAACAGCGGAAAATCGCAGCCCTAGAAGCTCAGCTAGAAATTCACCCGGTTCTAGAATGGGGCAATCCCGGTACTTTGCTCAAACGTCAGCGCCGCCGGGAAGAATTGAAAAAAGAAGTTCGCAAAAGCGAAGAAGACTTAGAAAAGCAGAGAGCTCGCTACTGGGAGGAATTTCTCAACTTAATCGACATCTTGCTGAATTTTGGCTGCTTGGAAAGAGTAGTTTCGGCAAATGTAAACCGAGATGACTCCTCCGGTAGGTTAGTACCCACAATCTTGGGTCAAGCTTGCGCCGCCATTCGCGGCGATAACGAACTGTGGCTGGGTTTGTCCCTGATGTCTGCCGAGTTTGACGAACTCGACCCCCACCACCTCGCTGCAGCTTGCGCGGCCTTAGTTACAGAAGTTTCCAGGCCCGACAGTTGGACTCACTACTCGCTGTCGCCAGAAGTTTTGGCACCTTTGGACAATCTGCAAAAAGGCTTGCGCCGCCGATTGTTTCAAGTGCAGCGCAAGCACGATTCTGCAATTCCGATTTGGCTGGAACGGGATTTAGTGACTTTGGTTGAACAGTGGGCTCTGGGTGTTGAATGGCTGGAACTGATTAGCCATACGAGTTTGGATGAAGGGGATGTGGTGCGGATTTTGCGCCGGACTTTGGATTTCTTGTCTCAGATTCCTCATGTTCCTCATGTTTCCGATTCTTTGCGGAGGAATGCTTGTCGGGCGATGCAGTTAATCGATAGATTTCCGGTGAATGAAGCTGCAACTTAGAAAAGTGTTGACAGTTGACAGTTGACAGTGGGCTGTTGACAGTTGACAGTTGACTGTTGGCTGTAAGCTGTCCGGCCTCTAATATCATGTCCGGTCGATTACCCTTCATCAGGTAGGGGCGGGTAAACCTGCCAATATCTGCCAACAATCTCCAATCTCAAAAACCCGCCCGGCCGGGATATTACGGTCAATCGATCGGACATGATATAAATTGTATTTTGGGTTTTTCAATCGAAATGCACGCAGATTTTAATCTAAAATCGTTTCCGGTTGCATTGGTATTTTTCAAACGTCCAAACAGTCAACTTTCATGAGGAATAGACCCAGATTTAAATCCCAAATCCCAAATCCCAAATCTAAAATCTAAAATCTAAAATCTAAAATCGCTCGATCGATCTTAATTGTTATTGAAATTTTCCGAAACGGTGCGCTGGGTAATTCTCCTATTTATGATGCAACAAATCAAAAAGCCCGATCGACTGCCGGATGCCTGCTCCCAGGCTAAAAAAACTCGCTTTTTCACTTTCTTGCAAAGAGTCTTAATTGGCACTCTAGCGAGTACATTACTCAATCTCTTCATCCTATTTCCCTCTCCGAGTTTCGCAGAAGTAGTTCTGGGCGTAGTTCGCAGTTCCGAGAATTCTCCCGACTGGGTGAAGATTACCACGCGCCTCTGGGAAAGCGGCATTGCTTACAAACCAATCAATCTCGAAGAAATCAAAACTACGGCGGATTTAACAGGCGTTAATGTGCTGTTTTTGCCCAACATTGAAACTTTGAGTCCCGCACACATTAAAGTTTTAGAAGCTTGGGCATCCCAGGGCGGCCGCTTGATTGCTTCGGGCCCCGTCGGCCGCAGTTCCCCGGCTTTGGTGCGCCAATCTTTGCGATCGCTCCTTGGGGCCTATTGGGCTTTTCCGTTAACCCAATCGGCGACGCCACAACCGCGCAGCCGCTGCCGGGATCTGGCTTGCACTACTTCTAGCAATTGGGTGCCACCCGAACAAAAAAATGGCTCAGTCCAAGGCGGTGTCTTGATTCCGGCTGATGCGAACAGTCAAACTATTGCTACTTGGAAAGATAGTTCCGGTTCCTCCGCAGCCATCGCCACCGATCGCGCTACCTACCTCGGCTGGCGTTGGGGTAGCGACGGTTCGGCAAATGTAGATAAGGCTTGGCTCCAAGCCTCGATCGCCCGCTGGGGAGGCACAATCGCTTCTGCACCCTCCACGCCGCCCAGGGCTGCCGCGACCCCACTGCCAACCCCCCCCTCCAGAGTCACTAGAAACAGCCCTAGTTTGCCGCGTACTACGCCGCTGAGCCGGCTTTCTCCCTCTGGCTCGGTTCCCGATCCAGTTCCTGCAACTTTTACAGACCCTTCGGATCAGTCTGCGCCGGCGGGTTTGGACGTGCAGGCAAATTCCAATAAGCCGATCGTCAGCATTGAAGCGTACTTGATGCGCCAAGAACTCACCAACCTCTTGGGCAGGTTTGAAAGCGCCCTGACAGCAGCTAATTCAGCCAATACCGCCATCAATCTCAATGCTGCTACCTCCCCTCAACTGGTGGCTGCAGAACAGGGCGGAGGCGGCCCTGCAGCCGGTCGCCCCCCTGTTCTGCAAGCCATTCGGGTACAGGCGATCGCCCAAGCGCGGCAGGTTTTGCAAACTTTTGACCAACTCCTGCAAGAGCAAAACTACGCGGAGGCGAGAAAGCAGTGGGTGGAAGCGCGGCAGTTGCTGTGGCAAAATTACCCGAAGGAAGGGCCGCGCGTTGGGGCGGAAATTCGGGCGGTTTGGCTCGATCGCGGGACGATCGTCGCAGCGCGATCGGAACAGGGTTTGGCGGCAGTGTTCGATCGGCTAGCCTCCGCCGGTATCAATACTGTTTTCTTTGAAACTTTGAATGCCGGATATACGATTTATCCCAGTCAAGTTGCACCGCAACAAAATCCCCTGACTGTTGGCTGGGACCCGCTGGCATCTGCGGTTAAATTAGCTCGCGAGCGAGGCATGGAACTGCACGCTTGGGTCTGGGTTTTTGCCACAGGAAATAAGCGCCACAATACTTTAATTGGCCAGCCTAGTTCTTATCCCGGCCCGGTGCTTTCCGCTCATCCACAGTGGGCAAATATTGACAATAAAGGACGCACGCAAAATCCTAATGATGGTAAATTTTATCTCGATCCGGCGAACCCGGAAGCGCGGAATTATTTGCTGCAAATAGTCAGCGAAATTGCCAATAACTACAAAGTAGATGGGGTGCAATTAGACTATATTCGCTATCCTTTTCAAGATGATAATGCGAACTTTACTTACGGTTACGGTATTGCGGCGAGGCAGCAATTTAGGCAGTTGACTGGTGCCGATCCCGTGAATATTTCCCCTACAAACGGCAGTTTGTGGCGGCAGTGGGTTGAGTTTAAAACTAATCAAATTAATAGTTTTGTAGCTGAAGTTTCTCAGCTTTTGCGGCAGAATTATCCGCGCACTATTCTGTCGGTGGCGGTGTTTCCGCACCCGGAAAGTCAGCGGATTTACAAAATTCAGCAAAATTGGGAAGTTTGGGCTCGTCAGGGCATTGTAGATTTGATTGTGCCGATGACTTATGCTTTGGATACTAACCGACTTCAGCGCATCACCGAACCGCTGGTAAAGGAACAAATTCTGGGTTCGGCTTTGATTTCTCCCTCGGTTAAGCTGTTGACTCTCCCGGAAGTTGTGGCGATCGACCAAATTCAAGCTTTGCGCGATTTGCCCACTGGGGGCTATGCTATTTTTGCGGTGGAAAGTATCAGCAGCGGGATGCAGGGGTTTTTTAACCGCACTCAAGGCCAGCCGGTGCGTTCCACTTCTGCTGCGGAACCGATTCCTTACCGGCAGCCGTTTGCCGCGGCGGCTTCGCGGTATACTGCTCTCAAGCAGGAATGGAGTTTTTTGTTGGCTAACAATCAGTTGCGGGTGTCTGAATCTGAACTGAAAGTTTTGCAAAGTCGAGCCGATGAATTGGCGCAAGCTTTGAGCAAGTTGGCGGCAAATCCTTCTAGAGAAAGTTTAGCAACTGCTAAAAGATTGTTGGGGAGTTTTCAATCTCAATTTCAATCTTCGATGCGCTTGCATTCTGCGGAAAATAGCTATCAGGTGCAAACTTGGCAGAATCGTTTGGAGAGTTTGGATATGCTTTTACGTTACGGCGAAAGGATGGAGTTGAATCGCAGGTAAATACAGATTTTTGGGGGGTGTGCTGGTTAGCTACTGTTTGTTTAAACTTAGATATGGCACCATTCGTGTGGAACCCTTCTCTGGGCGGGCTCTCCTGCCCAACCCCTACTCCCCACAATAAAATGTACTTGTTGTGGAACAGGCCCTCGTAGCCTGTTCCACAATAAAATTCATCTCTTGTGGAACAGGCTACGAGGGCCTGTTCCTAAATAAGTAATTGAGAATGGTGCAATATCTCAGATGATTTCGACTTAGGTCGATCGCGCTTGGGCGATCTGTATCAGTAGTTACGAAAAAACTCTGATTAAGATCGCGAATTAAATAACTTATAATTTTAATTGTTATTGTGGGATGGGCGTCCCGCCCGTCCT
>NZ_JAUBRP010000141.1:0-6854 GCF_036701935.1 Microcoleus sp. M2_D5
TTGTTATTGTGGGATGGGCGTCCCGCCCGTCCTTAAAGAACGGGCGGGACGCCCATCCCACAAACTTGGGGAAGTTATTTAATTCTCATTCCTTACCAGGCTCTGCCTGGTAAAGAGTAATAGAAATCCACCATCTAAAATCTAAAATCAGTATGCGTCCACTCGAACTTATTCTCGAAGGATTTACCAGCTTCCACCGCGAACAGCGTTTAGATTTTTCTCAACTCGATTTGTTTGCAATTACTGGTGCTACAGGTGCGGGCAAATCTTCACTGCTAGATGCCATGACTTACGCTCTTTTTGGCACTACTACTCGCAGCGGCAAACAAGTCAGTGATTTGGCTAGTCAAGGCAGCGAAAATTTAAAAGTGCAGTTGCGTTTTGCTGTGGGTTCGGCACAGTATCGGGTGACGCGAAGGTGGCGTTTTCGTCCGAAATCTCCCGAAAATAAGGTGATTTTGGATAACTGGCAAAATGGTCAATGGGAAACTTTGGGAACGAGTATTGTTGCTGTTCAAAATACCATCGAACAGATTTTAGGAATGGATTTTGATACTTTTACGCGAGCAATTGTTCTGCCTCAAGGCAAGTTTGATGAGTTTATTAAAGGGGATACTTCAAAACGCCGGGAAATTTTGCGGCAGTTAGCGGGATTTGAGATTTTTGAGCAGATGCGGAAGGAAACAAATGAGCTTGCTAAGTTGCTGAAACAGGAACGGGAAATGGTGGAAAGGCAGCTAGCGGAGTTGAGTGCGCCGACGGCTGATGAGGTGGCCGGGAGACGATCGCAACTTGTGATTTTAGAGCAGCAGTTGCCTGAGTTCGATCGCGCCGTGATGAAAGCTCAGAAGGATTTAGATGAACAGGAACAGCTATTTTCGCAAATCGCTCGCTGGCAAGAGTTACAACAACAACTGACTAAATTAAATGCTAATTCTGCCGATGTGACTATTTTAGCACAGCGTTTAGAAAGAGCGCAAGCTGCCAATCATTTACAGGGAGATTGGGCTTTAGTGCGATCGGCTCGCAGTCAGTATGAAACTGCCGAAACTGCCTCTGTGGCAGCGCGGAAGCTGTTAATTAAAGCTCGCTCTGAGCTAGCAGTAGAGCAGCAGCAATTTGACGCGGCAAAAGCCAAAGAACAGGTGCTAGCGCCACAAATTAAGGCTCGCGAAGATGCTCTAGCTGCTGCTAAAGTATATGAAGAACAGCGCGCTCAATTAGAAAAAGAAGTCGCGCTGGCCCAAAAAATTCAACAGGAAAAAATCCGCTTTTTTATGGCAGCAGATAAAGACCTGCAAGCTGCTAACACTAAAATTCAAGGCGCGGGTTTTCGAGTTACTCAAGCAGCGGCACAGCTCGAACAGTATGCGCCGGGAGGAAAGCGTTTAGAGCAATTGCAGCAAGTTTCACCCTTATTGATGGAATTGCAGCTAATTACCAAGCAGCAAAAGACTCAGCAAGAACAGTTAGATAAATCTCTGGCCGATCGGGAAAAAGCTCAACAAAATTATGTGAAGGCTACCACTAATTTAGAAGCCGTTGAACTCAGGCTAAAAGAGTGCGCCCGCGAGTTAGAAGTGGCCCAAACCGCTAATGCGGAAGCGGCACGTTTAGAGAGTGTTGCTGCGGTCAGAATGTCGCTGAATCCGGGCGATACTTGCCCGGTGTGCGGGGGGGTGCATCCTGAGAGCGAGATCCTGCCTCCTTTGCCGAATTCTAATATTGTCGATGTCGCTGATTTGCGGCAGAAATTGGCGGGGGCAAATCAGCTTTTTCAAGATGCTCAAAGGTTGGCTGCTGAGGCAAAAAGTACAGCTTCAGCTTGCCAGCAAAAAGAGTCGGAAATTGCTCAAATGCTCGAATTAACTGCCAATAGAGTTGCCGAATTGCAGGAGCAAATCACTCAAGTTCTGGAAGATGCTCAGTGGGAAAGCTTGGGGTTGCAGCAGGAGTTGGCAATCCTTAAAGAGAGCGATCGCCAATACCGCGAAACCGAACAGCAGTTCCAAATGGCATCATTGGAATATGATAATTGTCAGGAAAGATTTAATTTTGCGGTGGCGACTCAAGCAGCTAAACAGCAGGAATATCAAGATGCGATCGCCGAATCAGACCGCCGCCAGCAGCAGTTGCAAAGTTGTGTAAATGCGCTTTATAAAATTACGGAATATCAACCTTATGCTAATTTGGCAAAAGTCTTAGAACAAGACAAGCAAGATTTGGCAAATCTGCTGCAAGTTGCCGAAAAATCATATCAAACTGCTCAAAATAAGGTGATTCAAGCCGCAGAGAGAGAGCAACAAGCTGGAGAGGCTTTTGGGCAAGCCCAAGCTCAGAAACAGCAGTTAAACCTGGATTGGTCAGCAAAATTAACAGCGGCTGATTTCACCGAAGAGACCTTTTTAGCAGCAGTTGCAACAGTTAAGGAACAATCCGACTGGGAAAATGCTATTCGCTCTCACCGCGAATCAAAAATTCAGTTAGAAACGCGGGCAAAAGATTTGAGCGAGGCTCTCGCAGGCAGAACTACCGATGAAAATACTTTAGCACAAGTGCGATCGGTCAAACATACCGCCCAAGAAAACCTCAAACAAGCCAACAACAACCGCGCCGAACTGTTAGCGTGGATTCAAGTAGCAGCCCAAAATCTCGAACAAGCTGAAAGACTGTCAGAGCAAATCACTAATTTCACAGAACAAGAGCAAACTTATCACACCTTAGCGCAGAATCTCAAATCAAACGAATTTCAATCCTACATTTTAGAACATTTAGAAGCAGAATTAGTCGGCAGCGCCACCTTAATTTTGCAAGAATTAACCGAAAATCGCTACAAACTAAGAAACCAAGACGGCGAATACTGGGTAGCAGATAATTGGAACGGCGGGGAAGCTAGACGAGTGCGAACCCTTTCCGGCGGCGAAACCTTTGCAACTTCCTTATCAATGGCTTTAGCTTTGTCAGAAAAACTGTCTCAAGGATCTCACTTGGGTAGCTTGTTTCTCGATGAAGGATTTGGTACTTTAGATACTGAAACTCTCGAAAGCGTTACTCAAATTTTAGAATCTTTGCGGCAGCGAGAAAGGCTGATTGGAGTGATTACCCACGTTCGAGAATTGGGGGAAAGATTGCCCGCACAAGTTAAAGTTTCCAAATCTCCGCAAGGTTCTAGAATAGAAGTTGAAAGAGTTTGATGGCAGAGATTTTTGATTAATACGGGAACCGCAGATTTTAGGCAGATTGACGCAGATGAACGCAGATGATTTCCTGAATAGACGCACCCTACGGTTTCCATTCGCTTCTAAAATTCCCTATAATATATGATGCAAAATCACCCAACTCGAATGCAGTCGGTACAGTCGCCAATAATTCCAGTAGTTGGCGAATTGATCCGGCAAAATCCGGGAACGATATCTTTAGGACAAGGTGTAGTTTACTACAATCCGCCACAAGAATCATTTGATAAAATTCCCGAATTCTTGGCAAATCCCGACAACCACAAATACAAAGCCGTGGAAGGTATTCCACAATTACAGGATGCTATCGCAGCCAAACTAAAAACCGATAACGACATAGAAATTAACAGCAAAAACTGCATTGTCGTTACCGCCGGCAGCAACATGGGATTTACCAACGCTATTCTCGCCATCACTTCGGCGGGAGACGAAGTTATTATCCAATCCCCTTATTACTTCAACCACGAAATGGCGGCAATTATGGCAAATTGCCGACCAGTGATAGTAGAAACAGACGCCAACTATCAACTTAATATCGATGCTATAAAAAAAGCAATTACCGACAAAACGCGAGCCATAGTTACTATT
Organism: Microcoleus sp. M2_D5; assembly: GCF_036701935.1. NCBI lineage: Bacteria > Bacillati > Cyanobacteriota > Cyanophyceae > Oscillatoriales > Microcoleaceae > Microcoleus > Microcoleus sp. M2_D5. The sequence goes on from NZ_JAUBRP010000141.1 coordinate 3,825, forward strand.
TCACCAAATAATCCCACTGGTGTTATTTATTCGGTAGAAGCACTCCGGGAAGTTAACGAAATTTGTCGCCAGCACAACATCTATCATATCAGCGATGAAGCTTACGAATATTTTACTTATGATGGAGTTAAGCACTGTTCTCCCGCCGCTTTTCCCAACAGCAGCGAACATACAATTTCTCTGTTTAGCCTTTCCAAAGCCTACGGTTTTGCGAGTTGGCGGATCGGGTATATGGTAATACCAGAACACTTGCTGGTTTCAGTGAGAAAGATTCAAGATACAATCTTAATTTGTCCGCCGGTAATTTCTCAGTATGCAGCCCTGGGAGCCTTGCAAGTTGGTAGAGGTTACTGCGATAATTATGTAAGGGCGATCGCATCCGTCCGCCAACTCGTATTAGACGAACTCAATACTATCCAAAACTTGTGTACAATTTCCCCAGCCGCTGGAGCTTTCTACTTTTTCTTGAAAGTTGATACTGAACTCGATACAATGGAATTAGTCGAACAATTAATTCGCGAATATCGCGTAGCAGTGCTTCCCGGTACCACTTTCGGTATGGATAACGGCTGCTATTTGCGCGTTGCTTACGGTGCTTTGGAGAAAGCAACCGCTACCGCAGGTATTAGGAGATTAGTTAAAGGTTTGAAGACAATTTTAAACAAGTAAAATAGGAAAATTCAAAATGGTTGCCACGAACTTGAAAGCAAATACAAATGTTCAAGATACCTCCCCTGCAAAACTGGCAGACTTGCGAGATTTGATGGTCGATTACGACTTAGATTGCTATTTCATCCCTGCGGTTGACGAACATTTAAATTTATCTGTTCCAGCAGCCAAGCAGCGGCGGGCTTGGATTTGCGGTTTTACGGGTTCCGCCGGTGACTTGTTGGTTGGCAAAGATTCCGCTTGGTTGTTTGTGGATTCCCGCTATTACGAACAAGCAGATTTGCAAGTCGATACTGGAATTATTCAAATATCGAAACTAGGCTTAGAAGGAAATTTAACCTTAATTGAAACTTTAGAAAAACTGGCTGTAGAATCGGCAAAAAAAATAAGTAAAATTCGCCTTGGTTTTGACCCGTTTACCGTAGCGACAGAGCAATATCAAAATTGGGTGAAAAAATTTGCAACTGCGGAGATTGATCTCATACCAATCCCGGAGAATTTGACAGACAAAGTGCGATCGCAAAATCACTGGAAAACAGCAGAGACTTTACCCGCGATTGATGCAGAACCCATATTTAGCTTACCTGTATCCCTGACAGGAGAAACCGCCGCCGAAAAATTAGCCAGAGTCAGGGAAGCGATGCAACTCGCCAACATTGATGTGCTTCCGATTACCAACCTGAATCAAATAGCGTGGCTGTTCAATCTCCGAGGATCGGATATTCCCCACATTCCCGTTTTCATATCCTATGCCATTGTCACCACACATTCAGCGTTTTTGTTTACAAATACCGAACGAATTTCACCAGAAATCAAGCAAGAGTTGCGGGCGGATGTAACTTTGCTTCCCTACAGAGACTATCCGCATACATTAGAAACTTGCGTAAATTTGCCACATAAAGTTCGGGTACTTTTAGATCCGAAACACAGCACAGCAGGCACTTACCATTTAATATTAAACCATCAAGAAGCGCAGTTCTACAACATCGAAATAATTTTTGATACTCATCCGGTAGAAGGGATGAAAGCTCGCAAAAATTCAGTAGAAATTGAGCAGATGAAATCAGCAAATTTCAAAGCAAGTCGAGCGAAAACTTTGGCTTTAAAGTGGTTGACAGAACAGCTAGAAAATGGTAAGGTAGTGACAGAGTTTGATGTCAAAGAAAGCATCGAAAGATTTTACCAGCAAGAAACAGATTTTCAGACTTTAACTTTTAGAACGATCGCAGGTGCGGGAGCCAATAGCTCGATCGTACATTACGGAACCCCCAGCCCAGAAATAACGTTAAAACCGGGGGAACTGCTGTTATTGGACTCAGGCGCGCAATATTTAGCAGGTACAACCGACGATACGAGAACAATAAGTATTGGAGAACCGACGGCGCTACAAATAGAACACTACACAACAGTCTTAATCGCGCACATCAACTGTGCAATGCAGCAATTTCCCAAAGGAACAACGGGCTCGCAATTAGATGCGATCGCCCGTGCGGTATTGTGGCAACAACAGCTAGACTACGGACACGGTACAGGGCACGGAGTCGGCGCGTTTTTAGCCGGTCACGAAGGGCCAAACGGCATCAGCAAATCTGTGCAGTATCCCCTGGAAGCCGGAATGGTAACTAGCATTGAACCGGGATATTACGAACCGGGTTGGGGCGGAATTCGCATCGAAAATCTCTATGTTGTCAGAGAAATGCCATCCAAAAACGGTTTGGTTTGGTACGGATTTGAACCGCTGACTTATATTCCGTTCGATCGCAAATTGATAAATGTCGATCGGCTGTCAAAGACTCAACTAGCATGGTTGAATAATTATCATGCTGCTGTAGTCGAGAAACTGGAACCCGTACTTGATGCAGCAACAATTGAATGGTTGAAAAAAGCCTGTACTTCGTTAGGTTAAGCCTTGTAATTAGTCGCACATTTAACTTGTGCACCTATTTTTATGGAAACTCTTGTGGGGTGGGCTTCTAGCCCGCTCCAAAGGTACAAAATAGCACATATCAGATAGGGACACGGCGCTGCCGTGTCCCTAATGTATTTAATCCGATATTTAATCGGATTGAAAACTGCTATAAAGCTGGTGACAGGATTTGAACCTGCGACAGGCTGATTACAAATCAGCTACTCTACCAACTGAGTTACACCAGCAGTTAAACTTAATATAGCAAACTTATAGTCATCAGCGCAACCCCCCCAGCAAATTTTTTTTTCAAAGTCGCTCAAAACCCCTCCCCGTAAGGGCAAAACCGGAATTCTCTGCCCACACCCCACTGCCAATTAAGGAATGAGAATTAAATAACTTCCACAAGATTGTGGGATGGGCCTGAAAGCCCGTCCAAAAAGGACGGGCTTTCA
>NZ_JAUBRP010000142.1:0-6549 GCF_036701935.1 Microcoleus sp. M2_D5
AATTAAACTTTGGGCGGATTCATCCCCCAAAGTTTGTCCTCAAGAATCCCCGCGTCTTTAGACCGGGGAGTGTCAAATGTAGTTGCTTTGCGTTAATGTTAAATATAGCTCTAAATACTGTGTAACAAAGGAAAGTTTTAATTGATGCTCAGTGCTTTAATCTGGATACCAATGTTGGCTGCTGCCCTGATTGGGCTCTGGCCCGGTTCAGTGAGTTCTAAAATAGTTCGGAATGTCGCGATCGCCATTGCGGGTATAACTTTTATTCTCTCGGTGATTTTGGCAGTTCAGTTTGATGCCAGTACCAGTCAGTTGCAGTTTGCGGAATTCATTCCTTGGATAGATGTTTTGGGATTGAATTACAATCTCGGTGTTGATGGTTTGGCTCTGCCTTTGGTAATTTTAAATACTCTGCTGACAGGGATAGCTATTTACGCTACGGATGAGTCGATCCGCAGACCTCGACTTTATTATTCTTTGATTCTGTTAATTACCGGCGGCGTAACAGGGGCTTTTTTATCTCAAAATTTGCTGCTGTTTTTCCTGTTTTTTGAGGTAGAATTGATTCCGCTTTACCTGTTAATTGCTATTTGGGGAGGCGATCGCCGGGGTTATGCTGCTACTAAGTTTTTAATCTATACTGCATTTTCGGGAATTGTGCTCCTGGCTGCTTTCTTGGGTACTGGTTGGCTTAGCGGTGCTTCGAGTTTCGATATGGTTGGTGCAGCGGGCGCATCGCATTTGCAAGGAGGATTGCCATTGCCTTTGGTAAGGCAAATTGTTTTGCTGGCAGGGGTGTTGCTGGCTTTTGGAATTAAGATGCCTTTAGTGCCTTTTCATACTTGGCTGCCGGATGCTCACGTAGAAGCTTCGACGCCGGTTTCGGTGCTGCTGGCGGGGGTGCTTTTGAAGCTGGGGACTTATGGGATGCTGCGCTTTGGTTTGGGTTTGTTTCCCGAGGCGTGGGCGGTGGCGGCACCTTGGTTGGCGAGTTGGGCTGTGGTGAGTGTGCTTTACGGGGCGAGTTGTGCCATCGCCCAAAAAGATATGAAAAAAATTGTAGCTTACAGTTCGATCGCTCACATGGGCTACATTTTGTTAGCTAGCGCCGCAGCTACTCCAATTAGTATGTTGGGAACTGTTTTACAAATGGTTAGCCACGGCTTAATTTCGGGGCTGCTATTTTTGAGTGTCGGCGTTGTTTACAAAAAATCAGGCACCCGCAACATCGATGTGCTCAAAGGTTTGTTCAATCCAGATCGCGGTTTGCCGATGATTGGCAGTTTAATGATCCTCGGCGTGATGGCTAGTGCCGGCATTCCAGGTTTGGCTGGATTTATTGCGGAATTTTTGATGTTTCGCGGCAGTTTGCCCGTGTTTCCCGTGCAAACTTTGCTCTGCATGATCGGCACTGGTTTAACTTCAGTTTACTTTCTAATTATGGTCAACCGCGCCTTTTTCGGCCGCCTTTCGGATGTGGTGGTAAATTTGCCCCAAGTTCGCTGGCGCGATCGCATCCCTTCGCTGATCTTAGCAATAATTATCGCCATCATGGGAGTGCAGCCGGGAGTTTTAGTTGCTTTGAGCGAAAAAACTGCGATCGGAATGGTAGCTAATGTGCCACCCCAAGTTAAAGCGATCGCTCAAAACTTGAAATAAAATATGACCTAGGTTCGTAGCATCGGACTTTAGTCCTATGGCAGTTTTCAATTCCCTGAAATACAGCAGACGGCTGTAGGGACACGGCAGTGACCAAGGCGTGTCAACTTAACGTTAAACCTCATTCCGGCAGTGGTTTCAACAAGATCCTTAAAGCCAAAGTCCTCGCTATGAGGACTAATGAGTTCTTCAGTCCTCTTTGAGAGGACTTTAGCTGTGAGACAGGGAATTCATTCCCTGGCGGACTTAAGTTGACACCTATGGGCAGTGACGTGTCCCTACCTATTCCATTCATCAGTCTATCCGTGTTCAAATCCGTGTCGTGCCTTCCTTCTATTCAGGCTTAATTAAAATGACAAGTACCGTATTAAAACCATCTTCCCATCCCCTAGCCGCATACATTGACATCTTGGAATCAGGCAAAGCTTTACTGCCTGAATCTACCGAAAATGTGGTTGAAGTTGTCGGCGTTTTGAAAAGTTATGCTATTGTTTTAGACGCCTATTCTCGCAATCTCAATTATATTGCAGAAGAACAGTTTTTAGTGCTTTTTCCGTTTTTTAAATATTTCAACGGAGATGTGACTCTGCCGAAATTAATTCGCTACTTGTGGCACGATCGCATTAATTTTGAGTATGCTGAGTATTGCATGAGAACAATGCTTTGGCACGGCGGCGGTGGTTTGGACAGTTATTTGGATTCCCCGGAATTTAGCAGTTTGGTCGAAAAGGCGATCGCTGCTAAATTGAAAGGCAATTTTTTCATGCAGGGATTAAACAAAACCTTTCCTGATTTTTTGCCGGAACAAGTGCGGATGCTGGCTTACTACAGCGGTCTCGGTCAGTTTTGGCGGGTAATGAGCGATTTGTTTATGGACTTATCTGATTCCTACGATCGAGGGGAAACTAAGTCTATTTCTGACGTTGTTAATTTTGTTAAAGCCGGTTTAGTAGCCGCCGCCAGCCTACCGATTACCTACAGCGTCAAGATTCACGGTCAAGTCTACGATATCATTCCGGCCTCGGCTAACTTGACATTTTTACCAGATGTAGCCGTGCCTTATGTAGAGGCTGTTTTCTTTCGGGGTACAGCTTTTTTTGGCACAGTTTCCTACAACGCTCAAGCTCATCAAATCCCGGAAAAACAAAAAGATTTTGCCTACGGGGCTTTATTTGCTGACCCTTTACCGATTGGAGGTGCAGGGATTCCGCCCACTCAATTGATGCAAGATATGCGCCATTATTTGCCGGAGTATTTGCACGAAGTTTACCGCAGTAGCTGTCGGGGTGAAGACGATGTGCGGGTGCAAATTTGCCAAAGTTTTCAGAAGTCGATGTTTTGCGTGACGACGGCGACTATTTTGGGTTTAGCACCTCATCCCATGAATACCTCCGATCCAGAGGAAAGAAAGGCTAATCGAACTTATTTGGAAGGTTGGATGGATCGATTTGGGAATTCTCGCTTGGATTGGGCAAATCAGCCAACGAACAGGGCCTGTCAGTTGTTCCCAGAACGGTAGAAGGGGGACTGGTTTTTAGGGCGCAATGTCTCTCGAAGTTGCAAGAATATTACCTGAAGAAAGCAATTGCTTACTTTTGGATACCGAAAGATCGTCCGGGCGATCGCAATTATCTCACGTCCCGTAAAATAGCCGTTATCAGGCAAGTAGTGAAAACTTCAGTCCACAGACTTTTATGAGGACTGAAGTCCTCACTACCAAACAATTTTATATTAGTCATTTTAGCGCACCTAATATGACCGAAAGCATCCAGGATACAAGCCCCCGGATACATTCCTTCGCAGACTCAGGACCCAGAAATAAAAAACCTGTATCCGATGAAACTTGCCGAACGTATTTATCTCGCGCAAGTCAATCTAAAATCTAAAATCTAAAATCTAAAATCGATTGACCTGATCAACTGTTTGTTTTCGGCTCATGGTAATTGCTTTCATCGTAGATATATCCGCTAACGCTTAGACAGGCAATCACAGGATAAAGCACTTCTTATTTCCCAACTATCTAGATTCGGACGAGAAGACTCAGGCCGTGAGAGTCAGTCCCACAAGTTCCCAGCAAACCATAAGTTTCTGCTAAATCTTTGACTAAAGCAGTTTGTTTGGGACTCGGTTTCCAAGGATTTGGATTACCGTAAGCATAGTAAATTTCTACACCGTCAATGCCGAAACGAGCTGCTTCTGGGATTAGTTGATCGGCACTCGATCGATACCGGCAAGGATGTGCTAGAACTGCTAAACCTCCTGCTTCATGAATAGCTTCAATTACCCTGGCTGCTGAATAACAATAAGTGCCTTCAGTGCTTTTACCTCGCAAGTAAGGTTTGAGACTGGGATTTTGCGGATCGAAGGCGTAACCGAGAATGTGTACGTCGTTGTTGAGCAATTCGGCATTAATTTCAGCGCCTGTCCAGAGACTAGGTGCTTCGCTATTTTTGTCAGGATGGTTTAATTTCCAATTATCCAGCCAAATTTGAGCTTTAACGTAGCCTTCGGTGCTGTGGTGGTCGGTGATAGCTAAGCCCTTGAGACCGCGGGCTATGGCTTGTTCCATCAATTTCTCTGGCTGCAATCGCCCGTCGGAGTAGACTGTGTGCATATGAAAATTATAGGAACCCGGACAGCTATCGGCATCAATTGTCTGGAAGACTTGTTTGAGTGCTGAGATATTCTGGGCTTCTGGTTTGAGACTAGAAGCGGGGGACGTAGCGAAATTGACAGCCATAAGCGTTATTATACAAAAAACTAGCTTTGTTTAATATATCTAATAAATTCATATGTTGCACCTGTGGCAATAGTCGGCTGTAGGATTGAAACATCTGGCTGATTGTGGCGTTCGGCACAAGATATCAATTCACTCGCACATCTTGCACAATTCTCTATCCAGCATTTTATCGTCGGGTGGGGGCGGGTTTATGAGATTATTGATTTTAAGCAATTTATAGTTGGTAAAACTCGCCTCTACAGGTTTGGGGAAAATGCCAGCAGATATCAATTACTCCCACAATATTGCATCATTCTTAACAACAGGCTTTCCGGCCTGTTCCACAAAGAGTAAATTTTCTTGTAGGGAGTAGGGGTTGGGCACTCTTAGCCTCTTAGCCTCTTAGCCTCATTTAAAAGTTTATGTAACAGTGATTCTAGTTTTTCAATTCAAATAATCTATTAGCAACATATTCCTTGGCGGAATGCCATACTAATTCAACTAGGTTATAGTCCGGGCTATATTTGGGCAAAAACTCTATGATAAGATTCGGCATTTCTGACGCTATTTTCTGCAAAGTCTCTGCTTTTTTATGAAAACTAGCGTTGTCCAAAACTATCACAAACTTACAGCCTTTATCTTGAAATTTTTCCGCTAAATTTACTTGCAATATCCACTCGGCTTTTAAATCTTCATAAAAAATTTTCAGCACTGCATAAAAATTAGCATAATTCCCAGATGGAATAAAATATACCCATTTTTTTATCTTAATATCTTAGTCCACCTATAACATTAATACGACCTTTTCGTCGCTATCATATGAATGTTACTTCGAGTTACTTTTATACACCAGTTATTCCTTCTAATCACCCTTAAACTAAATCCACTCTCGTTCTAAAACCATACCTGCAAAAGGTTTGGATATTACTTTTTTATTTTTAGATACTCCGCTAATTTATCTTTAAATCAACCCCTTTCTACGGTATTTTGCTTATACTCTAAGCTATATTTAGCCAAAGGTAAACATACTTTTTTGATGGTAAAATTCTCCTAACTTGGGTACTACTCAGCTCTATTCCTGTCTGCTATCCTAGATGTACTGCAAGTCTAGCTGTTGTCCATCTTCCGAACTCATAACCATATTTATCAGGCTCTAGTTCAACTGTTTCTAAAAGTAAATCAATGTATTTTTCTCTGGATTTTCGGTAATTAGCCTTCATCCTATTATCTTTAAAAATGTCTAAATTATCAGGATGACCGTGAATGCGACCGTAGGCAACTTTTATGAGAGAACATCCAATTAGTTCAGCAGTTTGAGCTTGTGTATTTTCGTTGTTTAGTAATAAAAATATTAACGCTCTTTGTCGAATGTCTGGATGCTCATGGTCTTTTAATGCTTGTTGCAGAGTTTCCTTTGTCTCGGAACTGAGAAAGTTTTTAGCAGGCCTTCACTTTTTATGAATATCATTATGTTATATTATACCAATATGCGTTTTAAATGCACAACAGCTTAGACACTTCTGTTGGGCTGCGATTGTGCCACCATTATCAACGCTGAAATCACCTGAGCTTAAGACCCCAGCAAATTCTGTACCCAGCATGGTTTCTAGTTCCACACGTCACAAAAGTATCTGCGGAATGGAATAAACAGAACCCCTCTCCACTAGCCGTCCATAGCCATTCTTTAACCCCCATCACACACTCTTAGCGTTTCATTTTCATCTACATGAACATTTGATTGCACGCCCATTTCCACAGTGCATTTATAGCTGGCTTTACCGCTGCTGCTACTCGTTGATTGGTCTTTTGGAGTGTTCCTACTCCCACTTCTATCGTGTGATGGAGGAATCGAAGAAGTCTGACTGGTGGTTCGACTTTTTCCCGTAGCAATGGCTAGTTTTTCTTGCAATTCTTCAATTATTTTTTGCAGCCCCATTACCAGTTATAGCAGTTCAGCTTGTCTCAACTGCTAGAAGTGGATTTTTTCTTTCTGTCTGGTGGCTGCGGGCTTTTTCATTCGTTTATTTTACCAGCTTTTGATACTTAAGTCTTTTTTGACCTGAATCCTTACCTTCTATTGTCCTCACATTACTAAGGAATGAGAATTAAATAACTTACAAGTTTGATGGTTCTTGTGGGATGGGCGTCCCGCCCGTCCAGAAAGGGCGGGC
>NZ_JAUBRP010000006.1:0-71425 GCF_036701935.1 Microcoleus sp. M2_D5
ACATCTGACAACTATTCATAAGGCTGATGGCTATGAATATTAGTCCTAAAAACAAGGATGCCCTGTCGGGCAACTTATTTATTGGCGACAATTTCCCAGACGCTAATCCGTTGGCGGTACTCGCGGAGCTCGATATATCCGCCTCGGTTATAGCGTCCGCCCCCTTGTCGCATTTTAGGTGGCTCCATTAACCCTCTCAATAAAAAATTGTAGTGCGATCGAAAACCTCGAACCGGTTTCTTGAAGAAGCCGGGATTTTTGATTTTAAGCAGTCAGTCGATTTTAGATTTTAGATTTTAGATTTTAGATTTTAGATTGACTTCACATATGAATCTGGGAGCTTGAACTAGAGCTTAAAATTTGGGGCGGATGCCCGCTCCTATCGGAAACTTGTATCTGTCTTTGAGCGGGTTATTAAGTATATCCACGGAACAAAGGCCACACCAAGAAACTAGGTAAATGTAGGTAAAAGCGGGTTTATAAACAGGCTAAAAGTTTTACCTTGAATTAAGCAGAGCGATTTCGCTAGCAGTCATTAGTAATCTCTTAATAGATAAATTTTAATTTAATTGTTACCGTTTCTTAACCAAAAGTAGAGATGTGGGGGTTGCCAGAAGCGAGGAATCGGGACGGGGTTTGTGTTTCAAGTAGCAGGGCGATCGAGGAAATATCCGATCCCCAAGTCCGGCTGACACAAATCACTCATCAAGAGCCAATCGATCACATTTACTCCCGTAGTTGAATCACATAAATTTTGGCAAAATTAGTTAATACTGTCAAAAGTGAGTTCAAAAAAAACACATGATGACAACCCAAACGCTGTTACCTCAATTTACTATTGCAGAGCTAGTCTTTCAGGTATATCACTCCGGTCTGCTGACTCCCACTCACCGACAACAGCTCAAGATAGCCCTGTTAAATGACTGTCTTACCGAAGAAGATCAAACAGCCATCAACCGCTTGCTCCACGCCGTTCGCCGGGGCTGGCTGAAGGTTGTAGATTAAACTCGGTGCTAAATTTTTTGCCACTACTCTTTAAATGCACTGTCACTTGAAGGCAGAATTAAATCCCCTTAAAAAAATTAGGCATTAGCCTAACTGTAGGGTGCGCCACAGGCACCCTGCCGTTTTAACTTCTATTTTCTCAGCTTATTTAGTCACAGATTGTGCCGTCAGGCATCATGGCCTCTCTCAGATTCGCTTCATCTAAATTTGTCCCGCGCAAAGAAGCTTGATGCAAGTTTGCTCCCCGGAGATTTGCTCCCTTAAGGGAAACTCCGCTCAAATCTGCTTGATGGAGATTTGCACAGCTCAAGTTAGCTCCACTCAAATCGGCTCCCTTCAAATCAGCTTTTTCCAGATTTGCTTCCGTCAAGTTTGCCCAACTCAGATTTGCTTGAGTTAGGTGAGCACGGCTCAGGTCAGCTTGCGTTAAGTTCGCATCGGTTAAATTTGCTTTGCTCAGGTTGATTCCGCAAAGCTTGACTTCTGTCAAGTTGGCGCCTTGCAAGTTAGCGTTAACTGCATAAACTTGAATCAAAATTGCCCCCTGAAGGTTTGCATCTCTCATGTCTGCACCCCTGAGACTCGCCCCCGTTAAATCGGCTCCGCTGAAGACGACACTCCGCAAGATGGCGCCGCTCAAGTTCGCTCCCACGGCTTCGCTTTCGCCAAAATTAGCGGACATGAGGTTGGCTTGGGAGAGGTTGGCTTGACTGATATCTGCTTGATACAGATTAGCTCTGTAGAGGGTGAGACCGATCGAATTTGCACCTTTTAAATTAGCGTGACTCAGGTCAATATCGCGCAAATTTGTCCTTGACATATTGGCACCGCTCAGGTCTACTTTGTGAAAAACCCGTTCTCCGGCTGCATACCGTCTGAGAAGTTCATCTGCATCCATGTCATTTTCCCCAAAATAATTAATAATACCTTTGATATTTAAATAATATTAGGAATGAGTGACCTTTACGTTTCTTGGGCTGAGTACCATCGGAAAATTGAGGATTTGGCTGTAAAAATTGAGGAATCTCGGTGGAAATTCGATCGAATTGTCTGTCTGGCGAGGGGAGGGCTGCGGGTTGGAGATACTCTGTCGCGGATTTTCGACAAACCTCTGGCGATTTTAGCGGCCTCGTCCTATGGTGGGGCCGAGGGAAATGTCCGGGGCGCGATCGAGTTTGCCCGCGATTTGACAATGGTGGGCGATAATTTGGGCAGCAGCATTCTCCTGATTGACGATTTGGTGGATTCGGGAATTAGTTTGAACCAAGGTATCGCTTGGCTCAAGAGTCGCTACGGCGAGGATATTCAGGAAATTCGGACTGCTGTACTCTGGTACAAGGCTTGTTCTGTTGCCAAGCCGGATTATTATGTAGATTATTTGGCTGACAATCCTTGGATTCACCAACCTTTTGAAATGTACGAAAAGATGAGTGCGGCTGATTTGGTGGGGAAAGTCAATCGATTTTAGATTTTAGATTTTAGATTAAAGAATTGAAGCATTGACTTGCGCGACATAAATACGTTCGGCAAGTTTCATCGGATACAGGTTTTTTATTTTTGGACGGATCGATCGCGTGGCGGGTATCCTGGATGCGGGAATTGTCAAAAATTAGTATAACCCGCCCTCAACGGAGTCTTTGATTTGTAGTTGCTCTTTTGCCCAAGCTCGAAATGCTCTGATTGTCGGGCTTCGGCCTTGGGTGTTGGCGCGATCGACATATTCGGGAATTACATCAATAATGGGAAAGTCGGGGAAATTTTGGCTGGTATCGGACTCAGTATATTTTCCCTCTTGAAGCAGATAGATTTTCAGGGTTCGCCCGTCATATCTCCAAAGTTCCGGCACTTTCAAAGCTTGATAGCTGTTTAAAGCGGTTGGTGAAGAGTTGTCAATCTCGATCGCTAAATCGGGAGGCGGGTCTACTGTTAAATCTATTCGATCCTTGCCTCTGACAGCAGCTTCATTTTGAATGTAGAAACAGTCATCAGGTTCTACGCCGCTCAGCATTTCTTTACTTTTGAACGTAGTGGAACCTAAAACATCACAATCAATATTAAGCTCTTCCAGCATTAACTTAACGAAGTCGCCAATCAATGACTTAGCTTTTTCATGTTTTGGTAGTGGCATTCTGATTTCCAGTGTTTCTTTGTAATAAGTAAGTCGAATGGCGTAACCTTCTCCTAACTCGTCTAGGATAGACGAATACATTTCCCAGCTAACATTTTGTAACTGCACTTTATTGCCGGGGGGGACAATTAGTTGATTCAGTTCAAATACTGTGGATTTGGTTTCAGTTTGCATCGGTTGCTTCTAGGAATGGGACTCATATCATGTCCGATCGATTAACCATAATATCCCGGTCGGGGCGGGTTTTTGAGGTTGTCAATTATTGGCTGGTGTTGTTGGTGAACCCGCCCCTACGAAAATCGCGGTCGATCGACCGGACATGATATCATAGCTCTATTTTATCAAGGGATTGAAGAATCGATCGCCCAAAACTTTGATTTGGCTTTAGCTGCTATTTTGAACTTTTTGGCATAGTCCGCCAGGGGTTAAAAACTCCTGTCTCATAGAAGACAGTCCTCTGAAAGAGGACTGGATATTTATCAAGGTTGGGCAGTCGGTTTCAACTGAGATATTGCACCATTCTCAACAAGCTTTTTATGAACAGGCAAGATGCCTGTTCCACAAACAGTGAATTTTCTTGTGGAACAGGCATCTTGCCTGTTCTTGAGAATGGTGCAAAATGTGAGTTTTAACCAAATTTAGCTATGAGACGGGGAATTAATTCCCCGGCCCTCTTGTGGGTAAATGCAAGTCGGCTGATACAATTAGCGAACCGAAAGAATCCGATCGCCCAATTCCACACTATCTGCCAAAACTTCCTGCCGCGCCCACCTATCCGCCGCCAAAATATCGTCTAAACCAGGGCTTTCACAGTTATCGGCTTGATGTTTGTCGCAGGTCTTCTCAATCAACTTCGGAATATCCAAAAACTGGATTTTTTCCTCCAAAAATAGCGCTACCGCCTGTTCGTTTGCCGCATTCAGCACCGCCGGCATCGAACCGCCCGCACGTCCCGCCGCATAAGCCAACTGCATACAAGGATACTTTTCGTGGTCTGGTTCTCGGAAAGTCAAATCACCGGATTTTACCAAATCCAACTGCGGCCAATCCGTATGAATTCGCTCCGGCCAAGACAAAGCGTAAAGCAGCGGCAAACGCATATCCGGCCACCCCAATTGCGCCAAAACCGATGTATCTTGCAGCTCAATTAACGAGTGAATTATGCTCTGGGGATGGATGACAATATCAATGTCGTCATAATCCATTCCGAATAAGTAATGAGCCTCAATTACTTCTAATCCTTTATTCATCAAAGTAGCAGAATCGATCGTGATTTTGGGCCCCATCGACCAATTCGGATGTTTTAAAGCATCGGCTACTGTTACTCCTGCTAATTTGTCGATCGGCAAATCTCGAAAAGAACCCCCCGAAGCAGTGAGAATAATTCGCCGCAACCCGCCAACCTTAACACCTTGGAGACACTGAAAAATTGCTGAATGTTCCGAGTCAGCAGGTAATATTTTAACTCCGTATTTTTCGATTAAGGGGTTGACAACGGGGCCCCCTGCGATTAATGTTTCTTTATTGGCTAAGGCAATATCTTTGCCTGCTTTGATAGCCGCAATTGTTGGCAGCAAACCGGCACAGCCAACTATGCCGGTGACGACGGCTTGAGCGTCGCCGTATTGGGCAACTTCGACAACGCCTGACTCGCCAGCAAGTAAAATAGGTTGAGGGTCGATGTCTGCGATCGCCTCCTTCAATTCCAGTAATTGATCTTCGTCGCAAATCGCCACAATTTCCGGTCGAAACTGGCGAATTTGCTGGGCCAGCAACGTTACATTTCGTCCGGCGGTTAACCCGACAATCCGAAATTGATCGGGGTATTGAGCTACAATATCCAGAGTTTGAGTGCCGATCGAGCCTGTGGAGCCGAGAAGAGTTATTGCTTTCACAATTTTTTAATGTTTTGTGGATTATTCTAATATTACGATTGCGGGGATAAAAATTATTGGTTAACTATTGCGTGGAAAGCACATTCGATGGAATCATATTTTGAGTGACCACAAGGTGCCAGATTTCATGCAGAATAGGGAAAATTTTGCTGATGACCGTGAGGACATCAGTGTGTCGATCGCCGAAAATGTAGAGGAAGGTCGATCGCGGCTACCGTCGAGTTTGGTTGGGGCGATCGCGACTGCGGCGGCAATTTTCTTTTTGTGTAGCAGTTTGCGGCACGCTTTATTCCAATCAACTGCTTTCGATTTGGGAATTTTTGACCAAGCAATTTACTTAATCGCCCAAAACCAAACGCCTTTTTCTTCTTTAATGGGGATTCATATTTTGGGCGATCACGCAGCGGTAATATATTATCCGCTAGCTTTGCTGTACAAAATTTCCCCGGATGTGCATTGGCTGCTGTTTGTACAAGCAGTTGCATTATCCCTGGGGGCTTGGCCTACCTGGAGTTTAGCGCGTTTGGCAGGTTTAAATCAAGAACAATCCCGCGCGATCGCATTAATTTATTTGCTCTATCCGGTGGTATTTAACATCAATTTATTTGATTTTCACCCGGAAGTAATCGCTTTACCCGCACTTTTTGCCGCAATTTTGGCGGCGCGTTTAAATAAAATTGTGTGGTTTTGTGCAGCTATTTTGTTAGTTCTAAGTTGCAAGGCGGTTTTGTCTATAACCGTTGCTGCTGTGGGTTTATGGCTGTTCTTTTGCGAAAAAAAGCAACGGTACGGGGCGATCGCACTTTTGCTAGGTGCAGCTTGGTTTTTGATAGCTTCCCAGAAAATAATCCCCTTCTTTAGTGGCAGCGAAGTAGCTGGAGTCGGGCGCTACAGCTATTTAGGCAAATCCGTACTAGAAATCATCATCAATCTCATATTAAAACCACAGTTAGTATTAGGAAAAATCCTTTCCTTCGATACATTCAAATATTTATTCCTCCTCACCTTACCTGTGAGTTGGCTGCTATTGCCCTTCTCTGGAAAACTACGCCTACAATATCTAACAGCCCTAATTCCTGCCATCCCTACCCTCCTGATCAATATCCTCTCTGACTTGCCATTTCAACGCAGCTTAGCCTATCAGTATTCAGTACCTGTAATTCCCTTTTTATTTTTAGCAGCGATAGCGAAGGAAGAAACCAGGAAGAGGGAAGAAATAAAAGCCAACAAGGAAGAGGACAAAGCAAATAAGCAACTGTTTTTAACATGGGTAAATCTGCCACCAATTAAAAATTTCCGAATTTCTCAACTTTGGCAGGGAATTCAATTGCCGAGAATCATGATAATTTGGTCGTTAATAATTTTCCTATTCCTAGGCGAATATAAAGATTTTTATCTGTACCTAAATAGACTAGATACCTGGCAAGCTACACGCGAAGCAGCCGCACAAGTTCAACCCCAAAGCAGTATTCTAACAGATAATAGACTTGCCCCTCACTTTACCCACCGCCCAATAGTAAAATTGCTGTCACAAATTTCGCCCCAAACAAATTTAGCTGAATTTCAATACATATTATTAAACCTGCGCCATCCCTGGCCAGATACTGAAAAACTTGGTGCTGCTTTAGCAAATCAACTAAAAAGCTCTCCAGATTTTAAGTTAACTTATCAAAAAAACGAAGTTCTGCTATTTAAACGAAGCGCTGATTAAAACAATAAAATGCTAACTTTAAAATCCCTAAAAAATCATCCAATATTTTTAATGATTGGCGCAACAACGATAGTCTTATTTACCGCCAGCAGCGCGCGGCACGCTTTGTTTCAGTCAACAGCATTCGACTTAGCAATTTTTGACCAAGCAATTTATTTAATCTCCCAAAATCAAACGCCATTTTCCTCTTTAATGGCAATAAATATTTGGGGAGATCACGCCGCTTTTATTTTCTATCCACTAGCTTTACTTTACAAAATATATCCAGATGTTCGCTGGCTTTTTTTAGTGCAAGCTGTTTCCCTAGCTTTAGGCGCTTGGCCGAGTTGGAGTTTGGCACGTCAAGCCGGATTAAACGAACGAAAAGCAATTGCAATTTCAGCCCTATATCTGCTTTATCCCGCAGTATTTAATGTCAATCTCTTCGACTTCCACCCAGAAGTAATTGCTTTACCAGCATTGCTAGCGGCAATCTTAGCCGCGAGGCTGAATAAAACCTTGTGGTTTTGTGCTGCTATTGTATTAGTTTTGATCTGCAAAGCCGTGCTATCTTTAACTGTGGCTGCGATGGGTTTGTGGCTGTTGTGTTTTGACAAAAAACGCAATTGCGGGCTCATAGCTCTATTTCTAGGCGCGGGTTGGTTTCTGGTAGTTACTCAGGCAGTTATACCGTATTTTAATCAGGGAAGAGAACACGCGGGGATCGGGCGATATCAATATTTGGGAAACTCTGTTTTTGAAATTGCTATTAATTTAATAGTGAAACCCAATCTAGTTTTAGGGCGTTTGTTTTCTTTAGATACTTTGGGATATTTAGCGTTATTGCTATTACCTATAATTTGGTGGCTGTCCCCGCGTCATCTGTCATCTTTAATTAGTGCTGTGCCGATGTTGGCGATGAATATTCTTTCCGATATCCCCGCTCAGCGGGATTTAATTCATCAATATTCAGTGCCGGTATTGCCGTTTTTGTTGGTAGCCGTAATTTCCAGTTTAGCAGCTAGCGATCGGCAAAAGGGAAAGACAATATTTGATAGATTGCCAATTCCTAGTTATCCATTGCCTAGAGTCATTGTAATTTGGTCGTTGATTGCTTTCTTAGCTTTAGCGAAGTACGGCTATTTTTGGACTATTTATTTAAAGGGGATCGACACTTTGCCAGCTACCAGAGAAGCAATTTCTCTTGTTGAAACCAAAGGCAGTGTTTTAACAAATGCTCAGATTGCTCCGCACTTAGCGCACCGCCCTGTAGTAAAATTAACTCAGGCTGACGCGCCGCCTGCAAATCTCGGAGAATTTGATTATGTATTGCTGAATCTGAGATATCCTGGCTGGATGAGCGATCGAGCTTTTGTGGAAAACCTAGTAACTCAACTAAAAAACACCCCTCAATTTCAACTTAAATATCAGCAAGACGACATTTATCTATTTACTAAGAGTCATTAGTTATTAGTTAAGCGAGGTAGATGCAATGGTAAACGAATCTTCTCAACCTCGCATCACCAGCAAAGAAACCGGGTTTTTAGCCGCATCTGTCAGTCCTAGCAAAATTCTCGCACAAAAACCCGGTTTCTGGCCAATGTCGAACAGCTTAGATGCAATGGTAAACGAATCTTCTCAACCTCGCATCACCAGCAAAGAAACCGGGTTTTTA
Organism: Microcoleus sp. M2_D5; assembly: GCF_036701935.1. Classification (NCBI taxonomy): domain Bacteria; kingdom Bacillati; phylum Cyanobacteriota; class Cyanophyceae; order Oscillatoriales; family Microcoleaceae; genus Microcoleus; species Microcoleus sp. M2_D5. Next base: position 8,394 of record NZ_JAUBRP010000006.1, read on the forward strand.
GCCGAATCTGTCGGCCCTAGCAAAATTCTCGCACAAAAACCCGGTTTCTGGCCACCCGTGCGTAACTCCTGAAACTTTTAACTGTCAACTGTCAACTTTCAACGCCTTTCTTGCCAACTTCACGTAAGTTTTCACAGTTGCATAAGGCATTTCCAAATCAGCAGCAATATCGAGCAAAGATTCCCCCAATTCCCGGCGCACCAAAATCGTCGCCCAAGTTTCCGCAATCTCAGCAGCGCGACTTCCGCCTTTACGTTTTCTGCGCGCCATAAACTTCTGTGTCAATTCATCTATTCGCGCCGCCAGTACGCTTTGTATCGACACTTCAGGTAGCGCTTCTGTCAACCATTGCGATCGCGTTTTTCCCAATCCAAAAGTTGTTTTGTAGCCGGTGCCGCAATCAGGCGCTAACCGCCCCAAAGCATAAAATAATTGTACAAAATCAGGACGATTGTGAGCCGATCGCCCTAGACCAAATTCCACCGCCCCAGTGAATCCCGTTACCATGCCTTTTTTCCCCGCCGCTACCTTTTGCGACTCCAATTCGTGGCTGCTAATAATTGCATTTTCATCAATCCAGTTCAAAAATTCTGCTCGGTCAAAATTTACCACCGAAAAGTTATTTCAGCGGCGCAAATAGCTGTGAAAAACATTTTATATAACTGGCTAAGGGAAGTGATTGCCTTTGCTAGGAAAGCTTGTAGGAGTTACAAAACTAAGTTTGATGCTGGGCAAAAATGGGCTTTCGGCTGTTAATAATTGCTGGTAAGTTGTGGGAGCAAAAGCAATATCCCAAGAGCGAATTCGCAGCGGAGCATTTAGCAAATTTATCTCTTCGGGCAAATTTTGCAGCCACTGACTCAGCCACTGCACTACGGGCTTTGAAAGTCTTGTTACGTACCAGCGATAAATGCGATCGCCCAAAAGCTGAAATTCTTTGCCGCCAGGGAGCAAATCACCTTCCAATCCCGAAATAGTAAAGGCTTTTTCTGACAAGCGAATTTCAAAGGTGATACCCGCCACGTGATTTATCTCGCGCAAATCAATCCCAAATCGAAAATCGAAAATCCTCAAGAAAGAGCATTTATCCGTGGGGTAGCCTCTAAAATCTAAAATCTAAAATCTAAAATCTAAAATCGATTGACTGTTAATCGCGCAAAAGTTTCGATAAATCCGGGTCAGTTTCCTGTACTTGACGTAAAAACCAAGCGTGCAAACCTATAGCATACTGCGCGTACAGATAGCTAGCAGCGCCGGGAGTCAATTCAAGCAGTAATCCGACTAACTCGGTGTCAGCCGGCCAAATCAGCCCAGAAGCAGGAGATATTCGATCGCCTGTGCCGCTGCGGTTCGGGGAAGTTGCCATCAGATGCCGTGCCTATAGCCGTCACAGAAAGAGTGCCGTGCTATCTTAGCCGATTTTTATCCCCTTTGGGGGATGATAGTTAAGGGCGATCGATCGCCCAAATCTTTTGGTAGCTCGAAAAACTCGCTCTCCCGCCAGTTTCCCTCACCCTCCGGGATAGACAAAAACCACTAAAAAACCAACAACCTAAAACTCAATCTTTGTCAAGGTTTTCCTTCTTGTAAGTAAACAGAAATATACAAGTGTTTAAAATCACATACTGCGCTACAATTGTCAAAAGCTCGTAGCATCCTCAACTCCGATCCTAAACTATGAACACAACAGAAAAATCTAAACTATCCAACGAAAAAACTTTGGAGGCAATGAAGAATTTCTCCGAAACCTACGCCAAGCGCACGGGAACTTACTTTTGTTCCGAACCTTCCGTCACTGCTGTCGTGATAGAAGGACTAGCAAAACACAAGGATGAACTAGGCGCTCCCTTATGCCCTTGTCGCCATTACGAAGATAAAGAAGCCGAAGTAAAAGCCGCCTACTGGAACTGTCCCTGCATTCCCATGCGCGAGCGCAAAGAGTGTCACTGTATGTTATTTCTGACGCCAGATAACGATTTCGCTGGAACTAATCAGGAAATAGGAATGGATCAGATTCAAGCGGTCAGAGATACTATGTAATTAGTTAAGTAGGCGGTCGTGAAATGGCAGTAGTTTTGAAAATGCGTCGGAATTTTTCCTGTTTTTAAGACTTAGCTATTAAAAAAAAATCGATCGCCGCCTACTCAAACACACATCCGCCATCGAAAATCCCCAATCCCCAATCGAATGACAGAGGAAATCCCGATCGAGTTTTGGCAAGGTATCGAACAGTTTAACAGCCAAGAATTTTACGCTTGTCACGATATTTTAGAGGCGTTGTGGATGGAAGCCGGGGAGCCGGAAAAAAGGTTTTATCAGGGAATATTGCAAATTGCGGTCGCGCTTTATCACTTAGGAAATCAAAACTGGCGCGGTGCAGTAATCTTGCTGGGAGAAGGAATAAATCGGCTCAGTTATTATCAGCCTAGTTATGCTGGAATTGCTGTTGAAGACTTGCTCGGACAAAGTGCTAAACTTTTGAGCGCTTTGCAACAAGCTGGCCCGGAAAAAGTTGCTGATTTTTTACCTTTATTCGCAGGTACAGAAGTTGCAGGCTTGCAATTGCCGCGAATTATCAAAGTACCAAAAAGTTAAATAAAAGTTAAATAAATGTTTGTATTAGGGTGCAGTAGACTTTGCCTCTACACAGAGGAGGGCTGGCTTTCTTGCCCGCTTCCCAAGCAGATTAATTGACTGTGTAACGAGCATCTTGCCGGTTCCCGGTTAAGACAGTTGCAGCCACTGAGCAAAATAGCCAATTAAATTCGCTGTTGTCTTGCTAGGATAATTGGTTGAGACTATCGGGTCAATCGATCGACCTCACGGGAATCTTTCTGACCGTCAAGATAAAATATCTAACTGGATATAATCCCCTTCAGCAATTTCACAAATATTGAGGCTCCAAGCTTATGATGCCCTCCGCTAAACTACTCAATTCCAGACTATTCAAAGGATTATCGCTGCTTTTGCCCCTGACTCTGGCAGGCGCGATCGCCTCTCCCACCTACCCGCAAGCCGGGGCGCCCCGCACTCTCAGCGTGCGATCGGACATTCAAGAAGCCGACTCCAAAACCGGCATCGTGACAGCCCGCGGCAACGTCCAAATCAACTATCCAGCCCGCCAAATACAAGCAACCGCAGCTCAAGCTCAATACTTCAGCCGCGAGCGCCGGATCATTCTCAGCGGAGATGTTTACGTATTGCAGCAGGGCAACAGCCTGCGCGGCGAAACCATAACATACCTCATCGACGAAGGGCGGTTTATTGCCCTGCCCGACAACCCAGGACAGGTAGAATCTGTTTATCTGGTTGCCCCCGAACAAGATGCGGCAGCCCAAAATACATTGGGCTCCCCACGTCCAACTACAGCCCCCCGGTAACAGTGGCTCGCAGCAGCGAAATTTCGCCTCAGCCAAAACCTACTACTTGGGATAGATGCGAAATTTCGTCTTTATAAAAATCACCAACTTCAAAAGGTAAAATTTAAATTAGAGACTCGATCGCACAAAGCCGCAGTCTGAAATTAGCTTGTAGAGCTTGCCGGGAGCGAAAATGAAAATTGTACTCGAAAATATTCACAAATCCTACGGAAAACGCAATGTAGTTAGTCGCGTCAACCTGTCGGTAGCCCAAGGAGAAATCGTAGGATTGCTAGGCCCCAACGGTGCCGGCAAAACCACAACATTTTACATAGCAACCGGATTAGAAAAACCCAATCAAGGCACCGTTTGGCTAAACGATTTAGACATCACTAAATTGGCGATGCACCAGCGAGCGCATTTGGGAATTGGCTATCTCGCTCAAGAAGCAAGCATTTTCCGAAACATGAGCGTGCGCGACAACATTTTGTTAGTTTTAGAACAAACTCAAGTGCCCCGCTGGGAATGGCGAGAGCGAGTCGATTTCCTATTGCAAGAATTTCGCTTAGAAAAAATAGCATCTAGTTTGGGAATTCAAATCTCTGGGGGAGAAAGGCGGCGGACTGAACTGGCCAGAGCCTTAGCCGCAGGGCGAGACGGGCCGATGTTCCTATTTTTAGACGAACCGTTTGCAGGCGTCGATCCGATCGCCGTAGACGAAATTCAAACCATTATTGCTAAACTGCGCGATCGTAAAATCGGTATCCTCATCACAGATCACAACGTCCGAGAAACCCTCGAAATTACCGATCGAGCCTACATCATGCGAGACGGCCAAATTTTAGCCTCCGGGGCTGAAGAAGAACTCTACAGCAACCCTTTAGTGCGACAGTATTACTTAGGTGACAACTTCGTGCGCTAGCCTTTGATAGCAACCCCGAACGGAGTAGGGGCGGGTTCGCCCACAGATAAATATCCCAGCCCAAATATCCATAAACCCGCCCCCCCACGACTAGATTCAACTATCAAAACAAAACACATAATTGAAGAATTGAGAATTTAAATTTTAACTTGAGGAGCCAACTGCAAAAGCGCCAAAGTATGAAAATAGCACTATCCAAATCCTTCAATCCCCTTAACTGGCTGCCGCGAATTTCAGTAATGGACTGGTACATTACCAAAGAACTAATCGGCCCATTTTTATTTGGCGTCGGACTCTTTACATCCGTCGCCGTCACAGTTGGAGCCTTATTTGAATTAGTCCGCAGAGTAGCAGAATCCGGCCTCCCCTACGGCGCAGCCATAGAAATTTTTCTCCTGCAAATTCCCTACTTCGTAGTATTGGCTTTCCCCATGTCAATGCTGCTAGCAACCTTAATGGCTTACAGCCGAATGTCAAGCGACAGCGAACTCATCGCCCTCCGCAGTTGCGGAGTTAGCGTTTACCGATTAATACTGCCTGCTGTGATTATGAGTTTAATTGTTGCAGGCCTCACCTTTGCTTTGCAAGAGTTAGTTGTACCCGCCGCCAGCTACAGAGCTACTCTGACTTTAGACAGAGCCCTGAAGCGAGAAAAACCGACATTTCAAGATAGAAATATTATTTACACAGAATTTCGCAAACCAGAAAAAGGCGGCGACGAAATCCTCGCCCGCTTTTTTTATGCAGAACAGTTTGACGGCCAGCAAATGAAAGGTTTAACAATTATCGATCGCTCCACCCCTGGCCTCAATCAAATCGTTTCTTCAGAATCCGCTACTTGGAATCCCTCAGAAAATACCTGGGATTTTTTCAACGGAACCGCTTATATAGTAGCTCCTGACGGCTCTTACCGCAATATAGTCAGGTTTCAACACCAGCAGTTGCAACTGCCCCGCACGCCCTTAGATTTAGCTGCCAGAGCGCGGGATTTTAAGGAAATGAACATTGCCCAAGCTTTAGAGCGTTTAGATATCCTTAAAAACAGCGGCGACGAACCGCAAATTCGCAAATTAAAGGTGCGAATTCAAGAAAAATATGCTTTTCCTTTCGTGTGCATGGTATTTGGTTTAGTGGGAGCCGCTTTGGGAACTCAACCGCGACGCTCCGGCAGAGGAACGAGTTTTGGTATTAGCGTAGTTGTGATTTTTACTTACTACGTATTTTCTTTCATCACCAGTTCTATGGGCGTGAAAGCTGTTTTGACTCCGATTCTTTCCGCTTGGCTGCCGATCGTGTTTGGTTTGGGAATCGGAGGATTATTGTTGGCGCGGGCTGCCGCTAGGTAAGTTTTACCACTAACATTGGGAATTGGGAATTGGGAATTGATAATATCGTTTTCGGGGCCCAACTTCCATCATTTAAGGATTAGCAAAAGTATTGATTTCGCCACCGCCAATGTAGCGTCCCGGAGCCAGGGAGCCTGGTGTAGCAAAAGTTTGAGGTTGAATGGGCTGCACGCCCTGATTGGTATTTTGGGGAACAACTCCAAAGTTAGGCTGCTGTGGTAAATTAAGCTGACTCGGTGGAGGTGTTTGAAATTGAGAATTCGCTGAATTGGGAGAGAATTGAGGGCTAATTATCTTGCTTGGGCCGAGCGCACTTGGAAAGGGAGATGGACTGACATTCGGAAGTAGAGGCGTTGGCGAAGGTATGGCTACTGGAAGTGCCACAGGTTGAACTTCTGGTGCGAAGCCGGAACCAGATAAATCAGTTTGGTAGGGATTTTTCGGCAAAGCCACCGTTGCAGCCCCTGCATTAATTTCCGGGAGGTTCGGTACTCTGGAAGTTAACCCCGCCGATGATTCAGGGACTGTAGCTGTCGGTTTTAAGAATTCTTGAGATTCCTTGCTCGCAGTATTTGTCGGAGCCACAAGTGGCAGAAGTGCTGTGGGAACATTCACAGGATTTGCTCCTCCTTGAGCTGTAGCGGTCGTTGGGAGCAAATTTGTCGCATTTCCTGCAGCAGGATCGGAAGCCGGTCGATCGAGCAATTTAGCCGATTCTGCTGTTTTCTCATCCGAAGCCGCCGTTGGCGAAGTGTTAGCAACGACGTATTTTTTCATAGCTGCTTGCAGCGGACTCAAAGGCAGAGAATTTTCGTTTTGTTTACCTGAATTAGCATCGCTAGACGCCTCGGATAAAATTGCTGTCGCTGTACCCCCAGACTCAGGCTTAATCGTTTTTATCCCGGAAGTTAGTCTCTCGCTGCTAGATAAACTCAATGCTGATGTTGCGTTTGAACTTGGCAAGCTGGAATTTTGGGGGTTATTGTTTCCGGCCTCGACAGCAGGATTTGCTAAATTTGGCAAGGAGAAAAATCCGCTGCTTCCTACCTGCTTGGGTGCTGAAGATGGCTGAGGAGTTTCTAAGTCCCGATCTCGAAGTTCCTCGAATAAACCTTTGCTTTTTACTGCTGATGAATTTAACAAGTTCAGTTCGGAAGCAGTAGATCCATTAAACTGATTGACTAGCACTGGTGAGCTGTCGATTTCAGCCGCAATGGCGGTATCTTCAGCAGATAGTCCCGATAGCGAAGCTGGAGTGTTTGAGGCTGGTTCTTCTTCGCCATCTATACTCAACCTTTCTGGATTTACAGAGACCTCCCAGATAAATAACCCCCCCGCACACAGCACGGCTAAGGGAGCCCAAACCGCCGGTTGCGTCCAGTGGCGCAACCGCGCTATTAGATAGCGGACAGATGTAGGAACTCGCTTAAAAATTGACATAGTTTTGCTTCCTTCCGAGCCTGCGGATTTAAAACTATTTTTCCTAGTCTACCACATGAATGTTGATTATTTTTGCTATGGAATGAGAATTAAATAACTTCCACTCTTGAAAGTGGGATGGGCTCTTATAGCCCTTCCTTTTTGGACGGGCTATAAGAGCCCATCCCACAATAACAATTAAAATTATAAGTTATTTAATTCGCGATACTATGCCGGGGTAAGTGCGATCGGGAGCATCTCGGTTTGGCTTTTACTGTCGGTGTGCGATCGTCCGGCTCGCTATATTTATAGACTTTGCTGTGTGGGACGGCTGGGAGTTCCCAAAAACGCTTTTTACTTTCTGCCCAGATGCTCCGAGTACGATCGAACTTTTGATTGAAAGTTGCGAAAGCTGAATGCAACCGGTGAAAATCCATAAAGCACTGGTAGAAAGATGTCTTGCTTTCCTTAAATCAAGAGGCATAAGATGATAATATGTTAGAGGATGTAGTCCCCTGTCTGCCCAGTATGTCAGCAGATCGACCTCAAACCAAAATGTCAAGGTAAAATTGGCAATTGCTCAGAACAACACGAATAGGAAAGTTGAGAGGAAATTAATGAAAAAAGTAGTTGAAGTATTAGCAAATCGGGAACAACTAATAGATCGATCGCTGGAGATTGTGCTGTCGAAAATCTCAGAAGCCATAGCAGAACGCGGACTTTGTACGATCGCCGCAGCGGGCGGAAGCACACCAGAACCGCTCTACAGATCGATCGCAGCCCAAGACCTGGCTTGGGACAAAATTCACGTTTTCTGGGGCGACGAACGCTACGTTCCCCCAGAACACCCAGACAGCAATCAAAAAATGGCGCGCCTCGCGTGGCTCGATCGAGTGAATATCCCCGCCAGCAACATCCACCCCATGCCCACAGGCGCCGGCGACCCCGCAGCCGACGCAGCAGCGCACCAAACAGAATTGCAGCAGTTCTTCAAAGTATCCGAGGGCGAGTTTCCTGCCTTCGACATCATTTTATTGGGCATAGGAGACGACGCCCACACAGCCTCTCTATTTCCCGGCACAGCAGCCTTGGAAGTCCGCGATGCCCTAGTAACTGTCGGCAACAAAGACGGTCAACCCCGCATTACCTTTACAGTCCCATTAATCAACCGGGCCCGGTGCGTCATCTTCATGGTTGCAGGATCCAGCAAACAACCCGCCCTCACTCAAATTTTTGCCCCCGCAGCCGACGAAATGACCTATCCAGCCAGACTCGTTCAACCAGAAGGCGAACTTTGGTGGCTGCTCGATGCGGCGGCTGGCGAAGCAGTAAAATAATAGCCGACAGAGCAGCCAGCGTGCCAGCACAGTCAGCATTATCACTAACTGCATCTTGCCCATTACAGCTAACGTCACGGCGTCAGCTCAGTTGCTAGTATTAGAAGCAATATAAGAATTGTGGCGGTTAAAGTTAAAATTTGACCATATACACGAGTATTTTTGTCAGGAACCTCAGCCCTGACGGCATGAGGCTTGAAAGAGAAATCTAACAAGCCATTCAGACGGGCTATCGTCTTAACAGACTACGTTTTGTGAGTAACGACACCCGCTTGATACGAAGCTAGTCCCTTGCTCTGTCGCTAGTGGTTAAACAGTTCTCCGGTAACAGGAACAGTGCTGCTAGCCCGCGCAAGCTCAGAAAACATTGACCGACAAGCTAACTTTACCCCAGAAATGGGAGATTGAGGACAACCATATCCTCACGGGGGGCAACCATACCCCCCTACCCCGCAAGGGGATTCAATTCAATGTAAAGCCGTCCTGTAAGGACGGGGTTTCAGACCCAAAAACTTTTGATGAGGCTGATTTGAAAATCTGGCCGATAGCAAGGAGAAATCGATGATTGTCTGTCCCAATTGCAATCACCAGAACCCCGACGGGGCCAGCCAGTGTGAGGCTTGCTACACGCCTTTACCTGCTACCGCAAGTTGCTCGAACTGCGGTGCAGCAGTTCAGACAGATGCAGCATTTTGCGGCCAGTGTGGCTTTAACTTACGTCCGGGTGCCATAGTTCCAGAAGTTGAGGTGACAGTACCGTCCCCCTCGCCTCTAGGCCCCACAGTGGTATCGTCACCGGCGCCCGATTTAGTGCCGCCCGATCCTCTGATGGCAATGGAACCTCTAGTTACCCTGAATAAGGGTCTCAACTTGGAAAAAACTCCCGCCAGCATTCCGACGATTCCAGATCCCCCGCCTTCGCCCTCGGTTCCTGTTACAACTGAATCGGTGGCAACACCAGTAAATATCTCTCCTCCGCTTCCGGGCCCACCGCCAGCAGGTGTAGCTAAAACTCAACTGCAACAGCAGTCGGCGCGCCTGCTACACGTTCAGACAAATACGCCGATGGAATTGCCTCACAGTCTGTCTGTGGTTCACATAGGCAAGCCAAATGACTTAGTGCCGCCGGATATTGATGTTTCGGGATTTGCTAATTCTGAGATAGTTTCTCGGGTACACGCAAATCTCCGGGTGGAGGGAGATGCCTGCTACCTAGAAGATGTAGGCAGTTCCAACGGCACTTACGTCAACAATACTCCGCTACCCAAGGGAAACCGCCACCGGTTGCGACCGGGAGATCGCATCTCTCTGGGGAAAGGAGACCTGGTTACGTTTTTATTTCAAATCTCTTAGAGCGAGTTTGGATTGGGCGATCGAAAGTCTAAAATCTAAAATCGCATCTTGAGGCGCTCAACCAAAACTCAATGCTGCCAATGTGATTAAGCTGACCTTGCTACATCCACTCCAGTCTATACCCGTCCGCAGTTGGATCTTTGAAGACGAGCAGGTCGTGCGGATCGGGCGCTCGACCGAAAACCACGTCGTTCTTTTTAGCGCTGTGGTTTCTCGTCGCCACATCGAATTGCGGCGCAGCGGCATAACTTGGGAACTGATCAATTTAGGTACCAACGGCACTTACCTCGATGGTAAGCCGATCGCTAAGGTTCCCATTGTGGACGGTCTGATCGTTCACTTGGCTCGCTCTGGGCCGAAAATTCAAATCAACGTAGGCCCGAATCAGTCCTCCGTCCAGTTAGGACTTCTTAGCGTCAAGCCCAGGGAGGCTAAGGAAATTAACGCTCCCTCGGCCGGCGTGCAAATGAGCACGATTCCTGTTCCCGACCACAAAGAAGTTGGCACTTCCAGGGAAGAGGACGAGTTAACCCAGGCAGATAATAATCGCCATTATTCGGAAGAAGAATATTAAATCGGCTTCTTTGGACGATCGACATTTTTCAAAGGCGACACTCAGGAGTTTATTTATGAGTACATCACCACAGATTGTTAGGCGCAGCGAACTGCAGGGGCGCCGCACCATCGACCGCAGAACGGCGGAAGAGGTCGGCAGGGTAGATCGGGTTTGGCTCGATGCTCACTCCCAACGGGCAATCGGCTTTACTTGCAAGTCGGGACTTTTGGGGAGCAAAAAAACTTGGTTCGCTTGGGCGCAAGTAGATACGGTGGGGGAAAATGTTTTTGTCACCATTAACCCGGAACTGCCGGAACTTCATCAGCCGGAACAAGCTGTTTGTCCGATCGGGCTTGAGGTGCTCACGGACGCTGGAAATAAGGCAGGTGCAGTGGTTGACTACCTTTTTGATGTCCGCACGGGTTCAGTCACCCACTACCTATTTAAATCGAGCGGCTGGCGCGGTGTTTTAGACGACATTTACTTGTTACCTGTGGCAGCTATTTCGACCATCGGCAGCAAGCGGGCGATCGTCTCTGAAGCTGCTGTATCGGAGCCAGTGCAGTACGCGGAGGGACTGCACAAAAAAGTCGGTCTGGTAGCAGAGTTTTTACATGAAGATTTCGACAGAACTCTCAAAAATGTGGCAGGCGTGAAGCGGGGCGCTCAAAGTCTGGCGGAAAAATTCCAAGATAAAGCTCTCGAAGTCAGGGATGTAGCTCAAGAAAAAGTTGCAGAGTTGAAGCGGCAAAGGCAAGAATCTGTCCCGCCCGATCCGAATCCGGAGCCGCCTGAGTCAGATTTGAGCTGAAGTTTGGCCTTCCCGCTCGCTGGGGGACTAATTGCCGATCGCATTTGGGGACCGCGCGCGAGGAAGGTCGATCGGTACTTTCGCTATGAGAGATTGATGCCTTGTCGCTCAAAATTCCAGTGCTGCTCAAAGCATTGTATTTTAAAGGTATTGCATCAATAAGGAAAATGTTAGCAACTCAAAATGACCTATGCTGTTTGATACAACTCACATCTTGCACTATTCTCAAGAACGGGCAAGATGCCTGTTCCACAAAGAGTGAACTTTCTTGTGAAACAGGCATCTTGCCGCTCCCTAAACAAGTAATTGAGAATGGTGCAACATCTCAGATACAATCAACAAGTATTTTATCTAGAGACTCCAGGATTAATAATTGGTTAACTTCTTTCTTTATAAACAGCAAGTCGTTGAGCAGTGACTGTCGCCCGACCGAGAAAACGAATCAGCGGTGCAAGCAGCACGGGTCTGAGTTAAATTCTCTGGTTCATCAGCGGGGAATGGATTATTTAGCCGATCGAATTGAGCGACTCACCCATCGGCAGAATCGCTCCCTCACAGACCAAATTAATCAAGCGGTTAAAACCGCTGTCCGTCACTGGGAAGTTCACCCGATTTATCACATCGTGTTTGGTTGTTACCGAGTACCGCAAAAATTTGCCCCTGCGCCAAAAGCTAACCCTCAAAAGTTGTTTCAAATACCTCAAGCAGCCAAAAGTTGGAATTTTAGGGCAGATAGGGGGAATATTCGCCCACTGACGACGGCTTTAAAAAGCAAATTTTTTGCAGTTTTCTGGCAAAAAATCTCTCTGGAAGTATCCCCATTGCTGTCTGGCGGTGGAGTGTCAAAACATCAGTGATTACCTTAACTCTTTTACACCCTATCCAGTCTGTCCCTGTTCAAAGTTGGTGTTTTGAATCAGAACCCGTGGTTCGGATCGGTCGATCGAACGACAATGATGTAATTATTTACAGCGCTGTAGTTTCCCGCCACCACGTAGAACTGTGGAATCACGCTAATGGCTGGGAAATTATTAATTTTGGTGCTAACGGCACTTATGTAGATGATAGACCGATCGCTCAGGTGTCCGTTGTGGACGGCATGACAATTCGCTTGGGCAATTCCGGGCCAAAAATCAGGATTCGGGTGGGCGCAACGAATCAACCGGGCAAAATCATCAAGCCACCGCAGCGCGAACTCCGCCAAAAGGACGAAGTTTCAAAAGACAGGTCAACTCCTTTGCCGGGGGGCGTGGGAATCATCGAAGACGATGAACTTGGAGGGATCACTCAAATCGATCTTGACTGACCGGCAGCTATCTATCCCTGCTGGCTCGTTCCCACAAGTATCCCGATGCCCAAATCGAGCGTCTAAGTAATACTGTGGTAAGTTGCCTGATTTGTGCCTAATTATCCCTATACATTAATTAACAGCTTCTTTAGTAGGATTTCAGCCTTCTAAAGATAAGATAGGGGGGATTTCGATCGATCTTAGCTCACTTTCGCTGCTTGCCCAGCGGCGGTAATCGGAGAGCAACTGGTGCATCAACCGCTGTTTGACGCTCAGCAGTACGCTCTTGAGCAAAGCATTCCCCGTTGCTTCTAAAATGGGTTTGGGCGTCAGCCAAAACGGCGGCGGTAATTCTACTTGCACTTCCAAATCCGCTTTTCCCTTTAAGTATGCTACACCGCTGCTTTGGTGTACACAAAGCTTTCCTTTGAGATTGAGAGCAAAGCGATCGTTTATATAACCCACGCCGCGAATTTCGCAGGCGACGGACTCCAAATTGATTGTGCCATCCGACTGGGCCCACACCCTCATGTCTACTGTGGGTTGAATGCTCAGCATCATAAATTGTAACGGTCGCATTTTCAGGCGGAAACAGTCCTCGCTTAGCTGTTGTGTGCGACTTCGATCGACCAGGGCGTTCACCAGTCGCCTCGGCTGGCGCAGATAATGTTGAATGGGAACCCGTTCCTCTGGTACGGCGAGTTCAACGTATTGGGAAGAATAAAAGCGGATATACATGAGAAAATATCAAAATATAGGATTCCTAAGCATATCTTAATAAAGTATCACCTTTTCTAAGGTGACATAAGTTGCCCCCTAAGTCGCGAACCCAGCAATGTCATCCGAGAAATCACTGATAAAAGCTTTCGGGACATCGCTAATTTTTCATCATACTTCCTAGCTGATGAGAGTAAAGCAAACATTTGTAACCTAAAATTGCCTGTAAATGAAAATTTCGTTAGCGAAGCCCTCGAAGAGGATCGCACATCTCGGCCCTGTTGGTACAAATGCAGAAACAGCGGCTCTAGCTTATGTCAAGTGGTTGAGCCGGGAAACTAACTTGGAATGCACCCTGTGTCCTTATTCCACCATTTCTCAAGCGCTAGAGGCATCTGCCCTAGGGCAGGTTGATTATTCAGTTGTGCCCGTCGAAAATTCGATCGAAGGCAGCGTGACTGTCACCTTAGATACACTGTGGCGACTCGATCGACTCCGCATTCAACACGCCTTAGTTTTGCCAATTTCCCACGCCCTAGTGTCTCATGCTAAAAATTTTAACGAGATTAAAAAAGTTTACTCTCACCCGCAAGCGCTAGCTCAGTGTCAGGTATGGTTGGGGCAGTTTATTCCCTCAGCCCAATTAATTCCGGCGAATTCTACCACGGAAGCATTGCAATATCTGGAAGATACAAATGTAGCAGCGATATCTTCGCCAAGAGCTGCTGAACTTTACCATTTGCCAGTGTTAGCTCACCCCATTAATGATTATCCCGATAATTACACTCGATTTTGGGTACTCAGCAGGAGTGGTGGAGAAATCGCCAACGTAGAACCAAGGGATCCCTCATCCCTTAAATCCATTACACAATCTGCTTCTAAGTTGATCCTCGATGCTTCAACGTCTAATTGCACCCATACCTCACTAGCTTTTAGCGTACCTGCCAATATGCCGGGAGCACTGGTAAAACCTTTGCAAGTATTTGCCAGTCGCGGTATTAATTTAAGTCGGATTGAATCTAGACCGACTAAACGATCGCTCGGAGAATATATTTTCTTTATGGACGTTGAAGCTAACGCCTGCGAAGCATTTGTTCGATCGGCACTCGAAGAATTAAAAAATCACACCGAAACTTTAAAAATATTTGGTTGCTACAATGTACTGTCAGTAGTATAATTTATTTTTAAGTAAAACTTAGGAGGCTGGCGAGATGAATGCTGATGAACTTCTCAAGCGATACGCAGCCGGAGAAAGAAATTTTCATGAAACCAACTTGAAAGAGGCTTTTTTGCGAGAAGCTTTCCTAATTCATATTAATCTAGCCTGCGCGAATCTCAAAGAAATAAATTTTTCTTTGGCAAACTTAAGGGGGGCAACCTTAATAGCTGCCAAGCTCAAGAATGCTTGCCTGGTGATGACAAACCTCAATGGGGCTAACCTGAGCCGAGCCGATCTAACTTTCGCAAGATTAACAGGATCTGACCTGATTGAAGCAAACTTGGACAACGCCAACTTGAGCGACACCAAAATGATTGGTGTTAATTTGAGCGGAGCCAACTTGGAAAAAGCAAACTTGATGGAAGCAAACCTCCTAGATGCTTGCTTGGACAATACAAACCTCGAAGAAGCCAATCTCAGCGAGGCTAAACTGCGGGGAGCGAGTCTCAGAAGAGCCAACTTGAGAAACGCTTTTTTGTGTGAAAGTAACCTTGAGGGTGTAGATTTAAGCGGTGCTGATTTAAGCGGTGCTAATTTGAGCGGAGCATTTTTATGCGGGGCTAATCTGGAAGGAGCTAACTTAGATGAGGCAATTTTAAGTGGGGCGATACATTTTTGCGTCAGACAAGTTTGATCTCACACAATATATAACTGCAGAATCAGACAACTAAGGACTAAAAAATATACTATTGACTTGGCTGAAAGTGAAGTCTATTTGCTGCTGTACCTTAGCAAAATGAAGCTGCATCTTGAGGATCTCTTTCTTGGAATTAGCTTGAGCAATCTTACTTTCCAAAGCCAGCAAGTTGCGGTTGAGATTTTCTACTCGCACAGTTTGGTAGTCTAAGTCAATTTTTAGTTCAGCAGCCCGATCGACTTGAACCTGCTGGCGAACCACGGCGAGGCGGATTGAATTCTTATCCTGTGTCTGAAGAGCTAGCAAAGCTCGCTGCTGCCACTGGTTGGCTTGAGATTCAGCTTGATTGTACAGCCACTGAATCCGCAGTTGGGCGGAAATCGCACTGCCAACAGCCTGACGCAGTTCTTTGAGAGGTTCCTGAATTTCTAAGATTAATAGTTCCCAAAGATTCATCAGTTCGCTGGTAAATTCTTCGCGTTCTACAGAGGCTACCAGTGCTTCTAACAGCAACAAATTTGGTTGCATTTGCTGCGTAATTGTCTCAAATATTAACTGTGCTTCGGACATTTGCCGATCGTAATTTTTTTCTGAGACTGCACCGGATGAGTGCTTTAATATTTTTTCCGTGCTGTCTAACTCAGTTTCTGCATCTGAACTTGAAGCTACAAAGGCCTGTAATTTTTCGCGGGCGATCGAATTCAGCCTTTGTCGGAGCAAATCGCAGGCCGCCCGCTGCACTGGCCCGGTTTCGCTTTGACAAATCTGGATGACTATTTTTAAGCCAGCATCGCCGTAATTCAATGTCTCTCTCAGGGCGGCGATTCGATGTTCGCTGACTGAACTAGACAGCCGGTGTTTAACTCCTGCTAGTCCGCCGAGCACTACACCGCCCACAGGAGGTGGCAGTTGACCGCCTCTAACTGCATCGTATGGTTTCGGTTGGTCGTGATTTTCTAACACAAGCATCTAATTTTGGAACGGGCATCTTGCCCCTTCCACAAAAATAAATTTTTCTGTGGAACGGGCATCTTGCCCCTTCCTAGATAATTTTGTAAAAGGCCTATTAATTCTCAATTATTTAATCTCCAACGCGAAAATCTCCAATGCGAAAATCGTATGATTTCTATGTAATTTTGGGTTCAATGCAGGCAAAGTCGATCGTACTTTTTGCCTGCCCCATTGGCTACTTGAGGGTATCTTTAAGTACAGTCCTGGCTGCCAAGTGATTGCGAGTAGAAGTCAAAATTTCGGTTTCGCGTTCCAATCTCGCAGCAGTATCTTGCAATTCTAAAAGAGTTTGCTGTTCTGTCGCTGCGCCGTAAAGGTAGCTGGCTACCCAGTAGGACAATTCGGTGGGCAAACTGGGAATGTCTTCCGGCAGGTCGATCGGCTGATCCATCAATTTGCTGGAGAGGCGAACTACATCTCTGAGCAGTTGTTCGACATCTTTTCCCAAAGGTCTGAGGTCTTGTTGCGGCGGTGCGTCTTCAATCCATTCTACCAGACCGACTAAATAGGGTTTTTCCCGAACGGCGTCGAGCACTCGGAACCGCTGCTGGCCGAGAGTCATAATTTTCATGCGATCGTCGGGCAGGCGTTGGCAGTGAATCACTTCGGCGCAACAGCCAACGGCAGAGACTTTGTTTTGGTTGGGGTCCCACATGAGCACACCGAAACGCCGATCGCCCTCCAGAATCGTGTTCATCATGATTCGATAGCGAAACTCGAAGATTTGCAGCGGGAGAGGTCTACCTGGAAATAGAACCACTTCCGGCAACGGAAATAAGGGGAGTTCGCGAACTGCTACAGAGGAAGAGGATGCCATTGTCGCTCAAATGTGACGGTACTTGCGCTTATTTTTCTTACTTTAACTGATTAAAGGCAATTCCGAGCGGGGTGAGGGGCGATCGGGGGGAAATGCGACGCGGGCGATCGAGGCTTTGGGCTGATGCGTAGGATCGTAAACCGGGTTTTTCCTCAAAAATCCTTGGTTGTTACCCAGGTTTTTGCTTGGTGTGGGTGAGTTATCGCCCGTACTCTTGAACCACAAAAACCGGATGACTCAACCCGCGCTGATTCTGCTTTTTGATCCGAATTAGGCGATCGAGCAACGAATCAACTTGCTGAAGATAGGCATGAAGAATAGTAACTTGTCCCAGGTAATCTCGATCGTCTTTACAAACAATAATTCCTGCGTGGCGATCGCCACGACGGTGCAGCGCCACAAAATCATCGCGATTGAAGCTAATTACCGCCCGATTTTGTGCAGTCGCAAAGCGCAGAACCTCGTCATCAGGAATTCCTTGATTTGCTTGACCGGCATCATAAGAAGTTAAAACATCACTGTCGAGACTACGTAAATGCTCGACCATTGGGATCGGGAAATTTTCATTGGAATAAAGCCTCACCCTTTCAATCATCGGTTTGATGAGAAATAATAATACGATCGATTTCTTCGCGGTGGCGATCGTAATAACGCCAAGCATTCTCTAGATCGCGATCGTCCAAGACTGGATAATTCCGAAGTAACTCAGCATCATCAGCCCCCTGTTGGTGAAGCGAAACCAGTGTCCAAACAGGAATGCGGGTGTTGCGAATCCGGGCATTTCCTCCACAGACTCCAGGTGTACTCTGAATCGCCCTAGCTGAAAGTTTTTCTTGGAACAACAAACTCTCTTCAGGTGTCAGCGATTCAATGACTTGAATTAAGGAGTCAACCAACTGAATGTTCATAGCTGGTAATTGAAGAAATATCGAATAGCGATCGCTTAAACTATCATAGCAAATGTATCGAAAAATAAAAGAATCTTATCAACCATTGCATTACCAGCCACGCAGCTTACAACACTTCGATCGTATTCTCAACTTTAAAACTGGTTTCTGACTATCCTTGCGTCCGGGAATGAAAAAAAGGAACAAAGTATTTTTCCATTGTTCCTTTTTTTGTTATTTTCCCAGCCCTCAATCTACAGCTTGACTTCGATATCTACGCCGGCTGGCAAATCCAGTTTCATCAAAGCGTCAATTGTTTTGGCCGATGGCTGGTGAATGTCGATGATGCGGCGGTGCGTGCGGGTTTCAAAGTGTTCGCGAGAATCTTTGTCTACGTGGGGCGATCGCAGCAAGCAGTAAATCCGCCGTTTTGTCGGTAGGGGAATCGGGCCGATCGCTGTGGCTGCTGTCCGATTTGCTGTATCTACAATCTTTTCGCAGGATGCGTCTAGAATTCGGCGATCGAAAGCTTTGAGGCGAATGCGAATTTTTTGTTGTTGAATTGTTGCCATTTTTGTTTCTTGAATTTTCGAGGTTCAGTTTATTTTTAGTCATTAGTCATCAGTCATCAGTCATTTGTTATTTGTTATCTGTTATTGAACATTTAACCCATAACTACTAACAACTGGCCACTAACCTATAACTACTCACTACTCACTAAATAGCAGAAAAGCCTGATTACATTTGGCGGCTTTTCTGCTATTTAGTCTGTTATCGGATTCCTACTTGAGGATTTTGGAAACAACGCCGGCGCCTACGGTGCGGCCGCCTTCGCGGATAGCAAAGCGCATTCCTTGTTCGATCGCGATCGGGTGAATCAACTCAACAGTCATTTTGATCCGGTCACCTGGCATCACCATTTCTGCTTCACTACCGTCATCAGCGGTGAACTGTGCGATCGTGCCGGTCACGTCAGTGGTACGGACGTAGAATTGAGGGCGGTAGCCAGAGAAAAAGGGCGTGTGCCGGCCGCCTTCTTCCTTCTTCAGGATGTACACTTCAGATTCAAACTGAGTGTGAGGCATGATGCTTTTCGGCTTGGCAATCACCATTCCGCGCTCAATATCCGCCTTTAAAATCCCCCGCAGCAGTAGACCCACGTTGTCGCCAGCCAAACCTTCTTCCAGAGACTTGGTGAACATTTCCACACCAGTCACTGTAGTGCTGCGAGTGTCCTTAAGACCCACCAATTCGACTGTTTCGCCGACTTTGATAGTTCCACGTTCGATCCGGCCTGTGGCGACAGTACCCCGACCAGTAATCGAGAATACGTCTTCAACTGCCATCAAGAAAGGCTTGTCAACTTCGCGTTCTGGGGTGGGGATGTAAGCATCTACTTCTTCCATCAGCTTGTAGATTTTGTCAACCCACTCATTTTCGCCCTTGACAGTCTTGGGATTAGCAAGCATCGCTTCGAGAGCTTTCAATCCCGAACCTGTGACGATGGGGATGTCATCGCCCGGAAAATCGTAAGAGCTCAAAAGTTCCCGAACTTCCAGTTCTACCAATTCCAACAGTTCAGCATCATCCACCATGTCTTCCTTGTTCAAGAAGACAACCAGGCTGGGAACGCCAACTTGCTTAGCTAGCAGGATGTGTTCGCGAGTTTGAGGCATGGGGCCGTCTGCCGCTGACACTACTAGGATGCCGCCGTCCATTTGAGCTGCACCGGTGATCATGTTTTTCACATAGTCAGCGTGTCCGGGACAATCTACGTGGGCATAGTGCCGACCTGTTGTTTCGTATTCCACGTGAGCAGTATTAATCGTAATACCCCGTGCTTTTTCTTCTGGCGCAGCGTCGATGTCGGCGTAGTTCTTAGCCTTTGCTTGACCTAGTGCAGAGAGAGTCATCGTAATCGCGGCGGTCAAAGTTGTTTTGCCGTGGTCAACGTGACCGATCGTGCCGATGTTTACGTGGGGTTTATTCCGTTCAAATTTTGCGCGTGCCATTCTCGATTTGTTCCTTGTTTCTTTTAGCGATTTTAGATTTTAACATTTTAGATTTTCGACTTTGGATTTCATCCAAAATCCAAAATCTAAAATTCAAAATCGTTAGTTACCTTTGTTCTTAGCGATAATGGCTTCAGCCACATTTCGCGGCACTTCTTCGTAATGGCTGAATTCCATTGTGAAGATGCCTCGACCTTGGGTTTTCGAGCGGATATCAGTAGCGTAGCCAAACATTTCTGCTAGTGGAACTTTTACAGAAACTTTGGCTATCCCCTGATCCGTCTCTTGACCTTCGATCTGACCCCGACGCGAGTTGAGGTCTCCGATGACGTTCCCGATGTAATCTTCGGGAACTTCCACCTCTACTTTCATCATAGGCTCTAGCAGCACTGGCGACGCCTTCATCACGGCTTCTTTGATCGCCATTGAACCGGCGATCTTAAATGCCATTTCTGAGGAGTCTACGTCGTGGAAAGACCCGTCTACCATAGTAGCTTTGAGGTCAATCACGGGATATCCTGCTACAATACCTGATTCGCAGGCTTCTTTCATCCCTTGTTCTGCCGGGCCGATGTACTCTTTGGGTACAGTGCCACCAACAATTTTGGAGACAAATTCAAAGCCGCTTCCGACTTCGGTGGGTTCTAGTTCGATCACGACGTGACCGTACTGACCTTTACCGCCGCTTTGGCGGATAAATTTACCTTCGGCGCGGACGGCTTTGCGAATAGTTTCGCGGTAAGCTACTTGTGGCTGACCCACGTTCGCTTCTACTTTGAATTCCCGCAGCATCCTGTCAACCAGGATTTCCAGGTGCAGTTCGCCCATACCGGCGATGACTGTCTGGTTGGTCTCTGGGTCAACGTTGACTCGGAAGGTGGGGTCTTCTTCCGAGAGCGACTGGAGGGCTTTGGAGAGCTTCTCCATGTCTTGTTTGGTTTTGGGTTCGACAGCCACCGAAATGACTGGCTCTGGAATAAACAGAGATTCCAGAATCACTGGCGCTCCTTCTTCGCAGAGGGTGTCGCCGGTGAAGGTGTCTTTCAAACCCAAGGCTGCTCCCAAGTCTCCTGCCCGCAGTTCCTCAACTTCTATCCGATCGTCCGCTTTGAGGACAATTAGGCGAGAAACCCGCTCTTTTTTGTCTTTGGTGGAGTTCTGGACGTAGGTTCCTTTTTTGAGGATACCGGAGTAGACGCGAACGAAGGTCAGGCGACCGTAGGGGTCAGCCATGATTTTGAATGCCAGGGCTGACAGAGGCGCATTGTCGTCTGCAAATCGTTCTGCTGTGTCGCCGTTGGGCAGGAGTCCTTGAATTGGAGGAACTTCCAAGGGCGACGGCAGGTAGTCGATGACTGCATCCAACAACAACTGAACGCCTTTGTTTTTGAAGGCAGAACCGCACAACATGGGGACGATCGTACCTTCGACAGTGCCGTCACGCAGGGCCCGGCGGATTTCGTCTTCCGTTAACTCTTCGCCTTCGAGGTATTTCTCCGTGAGGGCGTCGTTGGTTTCTGCTACCGACTCGATCAGCTTGGTGCGGTATTCTACCGCTATATCCTTTACTTCATCGGGGATTTCTACTTCCTCGATGTCGGTTCCCGTGTCGTTGTTGTAGATATAGGCTTTCATTTGCACTAAGTCTACAATTCCCCGGAAGTTTTCTTCACTGCCGATCGGGATTTGGATGGGTACGGCGTTCGCTCTCATGCGATCGCGAATTTGGCCGTAGACTTTGTAGAAGTTTGCCCCCATCCGATCCATTTTGTTGACGAACACGATCCTCGGTACTTTGTACCTATCGGCCTGTCGCCAAACTGTTTCGGATTGCGGCTGCACTCCCCCTACCGAGCAGAACACTGCGATCACTCCGTCGAGCACTCGCATCGAGCGTTCGACTTCGATCGTGAAGTCTACGTGTCCGGGAGTGTCGATGATGTTGATTTTGTAATCTTTCCAACTGGTGGTGATAGCAGCGGCAGTAATCGTAATTCCCCGCTCTCGCTCTTGCTCCATCCAGTCAGTGACTGCTGTTCCCTCGTGCACTTCACCCATTTTGTGAACCATGCCTGAATAGAACAGAATTCTTTCAGTTGTTGTTGTTTTGCCCGCGTCTATGTGGGCTGCGATGCCGATGTTGCGAGTTTTTTCTAGCGGGACGGTACGTGCCACAGCTACCTCCTTAATCTTGTGTTGCTGTTATAATACTATTATACTACACAGTAACCCTATTTTGCACTCCCCAGTGACTTACAAAAGTCTCTGGAGCTTATTGTTACATTTTAATATTTTTTGCAAGATTTGTTTACAAAAATATTAAGGATGCGACATGGAGGATTCAGAGAGTGCGTAAATCTTGAGTGTGTGAATTTTGATTTTGGGAGTTTTGAGTTTGCTTCACCAATGACAACTGCGCCAAGAGAAGCAATCTCAACACTCAAAACTTACACTTTCCAATTTCTCACCCGATGCTTTTATACCGCACGATCGCGCTCTTCTCCATGCCCGTTGTTGCAGTTAGTAGCGGTAGTGAGCAAAAGCCTTGTTAGCTTCAGCCATCCTGTGAGTTTCTTCGCGCTTGCGAATAGCACTCCCTGTTTCGTTAGCTGCATCCATCAGTTCGTTGGCTAGCTTGGCTGCCATCGAGCGGCCGGTGCGGGCGCGGGCAAATCTGATCAGCCAGCGGAGGGCGAGGGTGGTACCGCGATCGGAACGCACTTCCATTGGCACTTGGTAGGTGGCGCCACCTACCCGGCGGGCTTTGACTTCGACTAGGGGTGTCGCGTTTTTGACTGCTTTTTCAAACAAGTCTAACGGTTCAGCCCCTGTGCGTTCTTGGATGGTTTTGAGGGCGTCGTAGACGATGCTGGAGGCAACGGATTTTTTGCCGTGCTGCATGATCCGTCTCACCATCATGCTTACCAACCGGCTGTTGTAGGTTGGATCTGGTGGAACTGGACGTTTTTGAATAACTGTGCGGCGAGACATAGTTCTATTTTGGATTTTTGATTTTGAATGATTGAGTTTGGGGTTTTGGGATCGCATTTCGATTTATGACGATCGAGCGTGCAATTGAGCGGCGCGATCGGATTTTTTTTTGCTTCCCAACCCCGACGATCGGGCGAGTTCCGTGTTATTTTTTCTCTTTAGGACGCTTGGCCCCGTATTTGGAACGACCCTGCTTGCGGTCTTTCACCCCAGCGGTGTCTAATGTACCCCGAATGATGTGGTATCTAACTCCGGGCAGATCTTTTACCCTACCGCCCCGGATCATTACTACCGAGTGTTCTTGCAAGTTGTGACCGATCCCTGGGATGTAGGCGGTGACTTCAAAACCAGAGGTCAGCCGTACCCGAGCCACCTTCCGCAGCGCCGAGTTGGGTTTTTTCGGGGTGGTCGTGTACACTCTGGTGCAAACTCCGCGGCGCTGCGGGCAACTCTTGAGAGCTGGCGATTTGGTTTTTTTCTGCGTTTGTTCCCGTGCTGAACGGATGAGTTGCTGAATAGTGGGCATGAGTTACGGCATTTCTAGCTTTTTGCTGAATATAGTGATTTGGCTGTATCCGCACTGAAAGTCCCTTCCCCTCTGGGGGGACGGGATGAATGAAAATAATTATGGGTAAGTGAGGATACCAGACTCTGTATTGTACACGACGCGAGTTTCTTTGGCAAGAAATTTGCGCCGCCCGCGCTCAAACTTCCTTCCTTGGTGCAAGTTGGGAGGGGGCGAGCGCAACGGGAGAATGGTATGTGACATCGTATAATTTAGGCGCAACTATGATGATTGTCACAGCCGTCAGCAAAATTTATGACGATCGCAAAAGCGCGATATGGCGATCGAATTACCATTAGTTAGGAGAGGCGCATTAACTCCAGCCTGGGATCGCATCACAGTCTATAGCCGATCTACATCACATAAAGTTATCTAAAATTGCCGGACAATAAGAAATATACATTGAGTTGACGGCAGATGACAACCAAAGCTTATATTCCTGAATATAAAATTTCCGAACTTTACTTGAACATTTGGAAATCCGGTAAGATCGATCGCACTGTGTTCCAGCAAATTCAATACGCAATTAATTCTCACAGTTTAAAAAGTTCAGAGGAGCGAAAAATTGTCAGCAGGTTGCTGTACGCAGTACGGCGGGGATGGGTGTCAGTCATGGACTGAGTTGCTTGGGAGTTTTGAGTCAGGGCGCGAGATTGCTTCGTAAGTCCCCCGGCGTAGCTGCGTCAATGAGTTTTGAGATTGCTACCCACTTGCCATCCACAGAGCGCAACACACACGGGGTGCAGGAGTTGTGAGCTAAAATCTCATCCAGAAAATTTAGAGGACTCCCAAATAGATGCACCCCTGTGGAAAGGCAATATAAAGGTAAAAGGATAGGGTATGTTTAATTCAACAGAACTTCTGATCGAGGCTTTCATCGAACAACTTCAGAACGGTTACAGCCGCACTTACGGAGGCTACAAATCAGACTATGCTGACATTATTGCCTGGGTGGGGGCAATGGCGTTAGAAAACATCGCCAACAGCGACGCTCTTTATCACAATGTAGAACACGCCATTTGCATTAGCTTAGTCGGTCAAGAAATCTTGCGGGGAAAACACATACGCAAGGGCGGAGTTTCCTGCGAAGATTGGCTGCACTTCATCATTTCTTTGCTGTGCCAAGACATCGGATATGTCAAAGGAGTTTGCCGGCAAGACCAAGAATCAGAAGGATTGTATGCTACGGGAAAAGATGGCATGAGAATTGCACTTGCTCCCGGTGCAACGGCGGCCAGCCTAGCTCCTTACCGAGTTGACAGAGCTAAATTGTTTATTGACGAGCGCTTCGGCAACCACAAGCTAATTAATGCTGAGATAATTAAGCAGAACATAGAACAAACTCGTTTCTCGGTGCTTGACGGTAACACAGACGAGGATGCAGGTAATTATTCTAGTTTAGTGCGCGGTGCTGACTTGATAGGTCAGCTCAGCAACCCCCAATATTTGCAGAAAATTGGCGCGCTGTTTTACGAGTTAGAAGAAAGCGGTGCTACTAAAGTTTTGGGCTACCGACATCCGGGCGACTTGCTGCAAAGCTACTCTAAGTTTTACTGGAGCGGCATTTATCCTCACATCAGTGAATCTCTCGGTTACTTGCAGTTGACACAGGAAGGCAAACAGATTGTTGCTAGTTTGTACGCTAACATATTTCGGATGGAACACCAACGTTGCGATTCTTCTGAGGTTGCTTGATTGCAAAAATGAATTCAGCAGTCAGCAGTCAGCAGTCAGTTGTCATTGGTTATTTGTAGGTGCTAATAACTAACAGCTCATAACGAATAAAAAAGCACCAATTACCAATTACCACCAATTCCATATTACCTAAGTGTATTTCATCCAAATCAACTAATTTCCTCATCAATTTCTGAATGATATCTGGGACACAACCAATTGCTGGGTAGCAAAGAAGGCCATCCCTCCCGCAGCGCTTCCAAACAAACAGCACGCACAGTTAATTGACAGTCAAGCAGTTCTACCCCAGCTTTCTCAACTTGCTTTTTGCCAATTTTAAAAATTGATTCATCGCTAAATTCAAAGGTTTTGTGACACTGAATACAAACCAGATGGTGGTGGTGGTGTAATTCCGGCAAATTCAGTTCGTAATGTTTGTGTCCTTCTGCTAATTCTAGTTCACGCAAAATTCCTATCCTTGCTAATAAATGCAGCGTTCGGTAGACAGTAGACAAGCCAATTCGTTCTCCTTTATTCTGCAAAGTCCTGTATAATTCTTCCGCACTTAAATGATGACCTTGCCGCAGATTTTGAAAGACACCCAAAATAGTTTCTCGCTGGGGAGTCAGGCGACAGCCTCTCTGGTTTAGTTCGACTTTGAGTGAGTTGGCGCTGTATAAATTCATATTCGTGAATAAATAAAAAAGAAGTAAGAAAGATTTCGTGAAGAAAGAAGAGTTTCGTGATTCATCATTAATGGATCTAGCTACTTATCCCTGTTGGTAAAGGTGTAACTGGAGGATTAGTTTTCGGTATTTCTATGTAAGCTTTGTGAAGCTTTGAGCAATGTTGCTGACAAGAATTGGCTAAACAAGTTTTCGGTTCAAAGTCAGTACAGCCGATCGCCTCCTCAGTACAAGCAACGCACGGCCGCACAGTACACTTGAGGCGGTAGTCATTAGTAAAAAACTCGCAATCCGAACACGGAATCTGATGCAGCCGCCGGAGTTGATAGACTCCTTCTCGCAGCGCTACTGCAACACTCCACAAAAACAGAACTATCACAGTCACGATACAGAAACAGCAAATAAAAACACTCATAAACTAATTTTCTCTCTTGGTACTTACAAATTCCAAACTGAAGTAAGATAAGCAAGAAACTTTAACTTTGTTTCTTGCTTATCTTACTTAAATTGCATTCAGCTTATATTAATGCGGGCGCGAAAAGCGTGCCAAATGTGACCGGCAAGCGCTATTATACCCAAGAAAAATTGTGCATTTGTCAGTGCGAGCCGATCGCTCCCATAGAATTCTACAGGATAAACAGTCGTGTTATATCCCGCAAAAGCACAGGAAACAAAAGCCATAAAAGCCAAAGCCCCCAAACTGTAAGCAAGAATAGCATCGGCATTAATAATTAAAAGTCGCTTGGCCCAAGGAAAAGGCTCAACGCGAGTGTGCCACGCGCCACCTGCAATTAACATTGCACCAATCCAAATGTGACCCCCAATAACATCCTCCAAATTATTAACAGCAGCCATCCCTAAGATTGTCCAGCCGCCGTTAGCAAATCCCAACAGATAGCCAAAAATTGTTCCCAGGTTCAAATTAGGGTTAGCAATCAGGCGGACATCGCCGATCGCGCTGTCATAAATTCCCCCAAAATACATAGCTTTCAGGACTAATAGAAATGCACCCAATCCCAAAATAATTAAGTGACTTCCCAAAATAAATCCCAGCTTCTTAGCATCATTCCATTCGTAGTGAAACAGAGCAACAATTCCGCCGCTGTTGTGCAAAATCGCAGGGCCGCGAAACACATGAAAAAGACCTCCCGCACCCAAAACAGCAGATGCAACTAAATGCAAAATGCCGATCGCAAAATAAGGATAAGTATCAATCACCGCACCTCCCGCACCAACACCCCAACCCAAAGTTGCTAAATGCGGCAGTAAAGTGAGGTTTTGCTCGTACATTGGTATATTTGGTACAAAGCGAGTAACTTCCGAAATAGTAGTTGCTCCCGCCCAAAACATAATCAAACCCGCGTGAGCAACATGAGCACCCAACAACCTACCCGACAAATCTGTTAAGCGGGCATTACCCACCCACCACTTAAAATTCGTTTCATCCTTTCCAAAGTCGTTAATGCTAGCAATTGTCACAGTTCTTTTCCTCGTAAAATTAATAGCTGGGCAATTTTTAACTTGAATCTTGTTGCCCTTCGCATTCCTTGCAGAGTTTTTGGAACTAGGCAAAATTTTAATAGGACTTACGAATGGGGGCTCAGAAACCGGGTTTTTTACGAAAATAGTTCGTTGTCACTCGTAGATTCAGTAAAAACCCGGTTTCTTTGGTGGGAGTGCGTCCAGGATTGCTTAAGTATTACGACTCAGTTCCCACCGCATTCAAAGAAGTTTCAACTTGCTTGAAATTGAAGCCGATCGCCCGAAGAGCGTGCCACAGATGACCTTGCAAGAAGAAGAAAGCCAAGAAGAAATGAGAATTAGCCAGCCAGCAGCGGGGAGTGTGAGCGCCCATCGGTAGGGCGATCGTATCTGCAAAATAGGGGGTAATACCCAGCTTGGTTTCGAGTACAGGCCCGTAGAATTCAACCGGATAAGCTAAAGTATTCACTGCACAGAAATAAGCCGCTGTAAACCCTGCTAAAGCAATACCGCCGAGAGAGTAGGAAAGAATAGCTTCCCCTGAGAAAATCAACACTCGCTTAGCCCAAGGAAAAGGCTCTTTGACGATGTGCCAAACGCCGCCGAGAATCAGCATAACGCCGACATAAATGTGACCGCCAACTAAATCTTCCAAATTATCAACACTGGCAAAATGAGTTTGATAGCCGTAGATAACTAACGGATCGAGAGTAGGACTCACAACAGTGCGAACTTCGTGAATTGTCGAGTCGTACAAACCGCCCCAAAACATCGCTTTTGCTACCAGCAGCAGCGCCCCCGCGCCGAGGAAAAGCAGGTGGTGTCCTAAGATGAAACCCAGCTTTTTCGAGTCGTCCCATTCAAAGTGGAACTTGGCGGCGCGACCTTTAGCATCTTTCAAATTTTTAGGCGCTTTAAAGGTGTGAAATAAAGCACCAGCACCCAAAACAGCAGATGAAATGAGGTGTACCATTCCGACCACAAAATACGGATAAGTATCCACTATCTGGCCGCCCGATCCTACACCAAAACCGAGAGTAGCTAAGTGGGGGAGCAAAATTAATCCCTGTTCGCCCATAGGGATGGCTGGGTTGTAGCGAGACAGTTCAAACAGAGTAAATGCTCCGGCCCAGAAAGTAGTTAAAGCGGCTTGAGCGACGTGAGCGGAAATGAAATATCCCGAAAGATTGGCGAACCTGGCATTGCCGGCCCACCAGTCATATTTTACCTTGGGATTGTCGTAGGTTTGCATCGTTTGTTGTTTCCTTGTTGTACTTGTCAGGCTTGAGATAAATTGAGCTGTGACTTGGGGAGAAACCGGATTTCTTGAAGGTATTAGCGCCGCAATTAGCGGGCAGAAACCCGGTTATTTAGCATTGCCGATCTTCCTCAGTTCACAACACCTCGGAAAATTGCATCAATGCCAGCAAAATTGTCTAGCAGCAAATAGGCGAGGAAAGCTCCGCTGGTACCTCCGAGCACAAAACCCCCCCGGAATAAACTCCAATCTTCCGGCGTTTTGTGCCAGTAAAGAACTTTACCCGCTTCGATGTTCCGATTCTCGTAAATCGAGAGGCCCATTGACAAAATCAAGACTAATGCCAGAGTTATCAGCAATGCTGCCAGCGGTGCTAAACCTTTTTCTTGCAAAGGCAGCAATACTGCAAAAGCTCCTACCAGGAAATAGCCGTGAGCCAAACTAACTTCTAATCCCCTGACTATGGGAGACAATCCCTTGCGGTAAATCGGCAAATTCCGCAAAAAAGTTACAGTCACATCTGAAAAACTCACTGCGGCTGCTGGTTGAGCTTGAACCCGATCGGACTTTTCAACATTGCGGGCAGTTGCCGTTACAAATTCGCCCGATCGAAAATCAAACCCCGCTGCTTTTGTCCGAACCCGCAGCGCGTGCCAGATGTGACCCGAAAGCGCCAAAATCGCTAAAACAAAGTGAGTTGTTGCCAGCCAAGTCCGCGAAGAAACAACCGCTGCATCTGGGCCGGTCAAACCCACAGGGCCGTAGAAAACCTCTGGATAAACAGTGTCATTTACAGTCACGAAATAGGCAGCCAAAAAGCCCATATAAGCCAGAGCGCCCAAACTGTAAGAAAGGTAAGCTTCCCCAGACCAAAAAAGGACTCGCTGGGCCCAAGCAAAAGGCTTGGTGAAGATATGCCAGAAACCGCCAAGAATGCAGAGCAAGCCAACATAAATGTGACCGCCGACAACATCTTCTAAGTTGTCAACTGCTGCCATTCCTTCCGGGCCGTGTACGGGCAAGAGATAGCTGAAAATGCGGGCGGGATTGAGCGTCGGTTCGCTAATTATCCGCACATCTGCGACGTGGGGATCGTAAAGACCGCCCCAAAATAAGGCTTTTGCCACGAACAACCAAGCACCAGCACCTAACAGCAATAGGTGAATGCCGATGATGGTTGTCATCTTGTCTTTGTCTTCCCAGTCGTAGCCGAAAGAACCGAAGAAAGTTTTGTTTTGCGGCAATACTTTCGGGCCGAGCAAGGAATGGTAAAGCCCGCCTGCACCGAGAACGGTAGAGCTAATTAGATGCAAAACTCCGATGACGTAGTAGGGATAGGTATCAATAATTTGACCTGCTTTTCCTACTCCAAAACCCAAACTTGCCAAGTGCGGCAGCAGGATTAAACCTTGGTCGTACATCGGCAACTCTGGCTTGAAATTCGAGAGTTCAAACAAAGTCATTGCCCCGGCCCAGAGTACGATTAAACCTGCGTGAGCTACGTGAGCTCCCAAAATTCGCCCTGAAAGGTCAATGAAGCGGGCGTTGCCGGCCCACCAGCCGTACTCGCTTTGTGGGTTGTCCGGTTCTGGAATTAAATTCGGATCTGCTATTCCTTGCATTTTTGCTTTCCTCCTGATGCGGTTAACTGGCTGGACTGGCTGCAATTGGGCCGCCCCCTGGCTGGATGTCTTCGCGCATTGGCTGCACGACTTTGCCTTTGCGGAAGTCAAATCCTGCGGCTCGCAGGGCGTGCCACATATGTCCTTGGAGGACGAAGAAGGCGAGCCAGAAGTGGGTGTTAGCCAACCAGACGCGGGAGGTCAGCATTCCTTCGCTGTGGAAGTAGGGAAATTGCTCGAAGCCAATTTTTAGGGCCGGCCCGTAGAATTCCTCTGGGTAAACTAGGGTATTGACCGACACAAAGTAGGTGGCGATGAAGCCCATTAAGGCTAGGGCGCCGAGACTGTAGGAGAGGTAAGCTTCTCCTGACCAGATGAAAAGGCGCTCCGTCCAAGCAAAAGGCTGGGTGCGGATGTGCCACAGCCCGCCGATTATGCAGAAGATTCCTACCCAGATATGGCCGCCGACAACATCTTCGAGGTTGTCAACTGCGGCGAGCCAGTGTTTGCCGCCTGCACCGAACAGGTAGCCGAAAATGACAGCGGGGTTGAGTGTGGGTTCCGAAATTACCCGCACTTGCCCGACTGTGGTATCATATAAACCACCAAAATACATAGCTTTGGCCACCAACAAGAAGGCTCCGATACCCAGCAAAACTAGGTGGATGCCCAAGATGGTGGTCATTTTGTCTTTGTCTTCCCATCTGTAGCCGAAGAAAGGAGTTCTTTCTTCGAGGGTGGCTTCTCCTTTGAGGGAGTGGAAGATACCGCCGAAGCCGAGAAAGGCTGAGCTGATTAGGTGTACAACACCAATTTGAAAGTATGGATAGGTATCGACAATTTTGCCTCCGGCACCGACGCCCAAGCCGAGTCTGGCTAGGTTGGGCAGCAGAATTAAGCCTTGTTCGTACATGGGCAATTCTGGGTTAAAGCGGGAAAGCTCAAACAGGGTATAGGCTCCCGCCCAGAGGACGATGAGGCCGGAGTGGGCGACGTGAGCACCCAGCAAACGACCGGAAATGTTAATTAAGCGGGCGTTCCCAGCCCACCAGGGAAAGGTTTCTCCTTCGGCTGGGAAGGATTTTTTTGCCATGCTTGTCACGGCTAGTTACCTCTTGAGAAAGATGTCAATTGAGTCTTAAGCTTTTGCGGCTTATTGATATAGATAATCAACAATTTTGAAAGTTTAGTCAAGTCTTTTTGAAAATTTTTTTCACTTATTTTAGTTAAGTTATGTAAATAAATCGCTCAAAAGAGCTTACAGCTAAAGTTTTAGGGGGTTTGAGCGATCGGCTCTCACAAGCTTTATTACTGGTCTAGGTTGACAGTCAGTAAATATTTATAGATTTATTGATAAAGTATTTTATTAAGGGGTGGAGATTGAGTGGCTTGGACATTTCAAATCAAAAGCCTGAGAGCAAATGCTCTCAGGCTTTTCTAGCGGGATTTTTAACTGCTTGTTGCATCTGGGGTGCTAGCTCAAGCAGAGGATTTGGTTTCTTCAGCTACTTGTTCGTTGTTGGGCAACTCCAGGCAATAACCAGCCCCGTATACGGTTTTGATGTACCGAGGATGGCGGGGATCGGGTTCCATCTTGGTTCTCAGGTGTCTGATGTGTACGCGAATAGTTTCGATGTCGTCGTCGGGGTCGTAACCCCACACTTCTTTGAGAATTTCGCTGGGAGAGACTGTCTGACCGTGGCGCTGAAGCAAGCAGTGCAGCAACTCAAACTCTAGGTGGGTCAGTTTGACTGTCTGAGCGTACCAAACAGCTTCAAACCTTTCGGGGACAAGGGTCAGCGGGCCGTAATTCAGAATTTCGGAGTGTTTGGCCGCTTGGGGAATGCGGTCTGTGCGCCTTAGTAGAGCTCGCACTCGGGCTAGCATCTCTTCTAGTTCAAAGGGTTTTGTCAGGTAGTCGTCGGCGCCGGAGTTGAAGCCTTCTACTTTGTCTTGAGTTTGACTTAAGGCTGTCAACATCAAGACGGGAATGTCTGAGGTGCGATCGTCACGCCGCAAACGCTGACATACGGTGAATCCGTCTACTCTAGGCAGCATGAGGTCTAGGATGATCAGGTCGGGGAGCAGTTGTATTGCTAGTGCCTGACCTTTGATGCCGTCTTCTGCCTGGGTGACTTCATAGCCAGCCATTTCTAGGTTGACGGCTACAAGTTCGGCAATCGCCGCGTCATCATCAATAACAAGTATCCGGGGCATCATTATTTATCTCACCGCTAACCGAATGGCAGATCCTACAGCCTTCTGGGGGTTCCAGGTAACTTTAACGAACAATTTTTTAATTTTAAGCTTCATTAAGGATTATAAGGTTGATTAAGAACTTTCGGGACTCTGTAAATATTCTTGTACTTATTATAAGCGATAAGAGCGCATATCAGAAAAATGTTTACTCCAAATCTGGCTGGGGGCAGATTTGGGGTGGGGAAGAACAGCCTTAACTTTGGCAGGATGCGCCTGGGTCCTCACAGGCTCGCCCTAACGGTAGTCCGCGTCTTGCATTACCCTGTTAACCGTTAACTGTAAATTTTTTAAGTTAGTTAATTTTGCTTACAAAACTTTTGTGTTTTTTGAGTGGGTAGGGCTGGCTTTTTTGAGGAATTGACGGTATTATTAAATAATAATAATATAAGTATTTATGTGATTAATGAAAACTATTACCATTATTAAATTATGACCTATAAAAGTCAAATAATCAATCCCGCAACCTGAAAATTTTTGGTCAATTTTTTGCCTGTGGGGCTAATATTTAGGTTGCCCTGGAATCAGCAAAACAGCCGATAAAAACCACTTGCATACTTACTGAGGGCGAGTTTCAGATCGAGCTGGCTGAGTATTTTTGTTGGGAACACTCGCCTGAGAGCTTAGTTTTTGGAAATAAAGACCGCCGATGGTGGCTAAGAATATTGTGTAAGCCGCTGCTTGGACGAGATAAACTCGATCTCTATATCCAAACAGTGCTTTGAGAATCACTCCCGGAAATTGCCGATCGGGCAAAATGTCCGCTGCATTCCACACCAGAGGCCCTAAAATACAAGAGTGGAGTGGTGCGAGGCGATCGTAATAAAAACAAATCGCTGCATACTTGCTATTCATCTGCGACAAAATTCCAACGGCTTGGTCAAAATGCTTGAGTGCAGATACTGCCAAACCTGCCACGATTAACAGCAACAAAATCCCCATAAACTTGAAAAACAGGCGGATATCAATTTTGACACCCCACTTGAACAGTAGCGCGCCAATGATTGCCGCCCCAGTCAAACCGCCCAAAGCACCCAAAGCGGGACTCAAACCTTGTTGAAATTGAGCGCTGACAAATATAACTGTTTCAAAACCTTCGCGCAGTACCGCAATAAAAATTAAGCCAAATACACCCCAGCCGGCATTGGTATTTTCTGTCAAAGCTGCTGTAACTGCTCCTTCAACTTCTGCTTTGAGAAAGCGAGCTTGCTGAGTCATCCAAATTAGCATCCAGCTTAGCATGGCGATCGCCACAATGCCCAACACGCCCTCCAATAGCTGTTTAAGGACTGGTGCGTAAGGCTGCTCTGATGTTGATAGTGCTGCGAGCAATCCATTGAATACAACACCCACAAAACCGCTAGCAGCCATGCCGGCTGCGATACCTGCATAAACCCAAGAATTGAGGTGACTTTGCTCGGCTTTTTTGAGGCAAGCTAGTACAATTCCGACGACTAAGGCGGCTTCTACGCCTTCACGCAGGGTAATTAAAAAAGTCGGTATCGCTTCACTAAAATTCATTTTTTATAATCATGGGGCAGGGGTATGAGGCATCGGTCATTGGTGATTGGAAATAATCAATAACCAATAACCAATAACAATTAACTAATGATTAAATCAACTATAATCCCGCAGCATTTTTTTCAATTCTACTTGGTGCAATTCTTCTTGTCCAATCAGATTGCGGGCATATTCTTCCAAATAAACGCTGGAGTCAGTCACAACTTCAAGTAAAGATTTATACTTTTTGAGCGCTTTTTTCTCGTGATTTAAACTTTCTTCCAACAAGTCTTTCACCGAGTGTTTGTATGTTTCTTCGATGGGAGCAATTTTCTGACTGGGATGCCCCTCTAAACCGGTGAGAATTTCTCCTGCTTGTTGGGCGTGGAGTAGAGATTCCGTTGCTTGTGCTTTAAAAAACTGCACGATGGGAATCCGGTTTGGCCCTGTCACCATTAGTGAATAGTGGGTATAGCGCACGACACCTGCAAGTTCCCATTCCATGATGGTGCATAGCAGTTCCTGGGTTTTTTTCTCGTCAAGTTCTTTCATTTGTTGTTTTAGAGGTAGAATGCCTTAGAGGGCGCTGTTTATAATATCACATTTAAGTTAAAAATGAAAAGTAAGGTGCTGATGGTGCGCCTTACCGGAGAGATGTTGTATGTGAGCTAGGGGTTAACTTCTAAGGTTCCTGTAGGAGCAAACACTACAGTAAACTTAGCGACTGGTGCTGCACTGTTACTGCTGCTAGTTTCGGAAGATTTGAGGAGATTTGGCAAAGGAGTTTCTTTGGTGTAATCCTTGGCTGGTTGATTGAGCGGCTCGAAATTGCCGTAGCTTGCGGGGCGGAACGCCATCGCCCCATCTTGACTTGTACTGACTCGATAGACTAGATTTTGATTCAACGTAGGGCTAATTTGCCAACTTCGATCGATGCGATCGTAGACTTTCAGAGTTAACTCATCTAGTTTAGCGCCAGCCGTAATTTCTGCTGTCTGATTTGTTCCATCTACCGCCTAAACTTTCTGCTGGGCTGCTGATACAGGTACAGCTTGGAGAGTATTATGTGTAGCCCTACTTGCCATAGCCGTTTCAGTAGACATATTAGTGAAAGGTACAACGTCTGGAGACTTTTCAGGCAAATTTTTGGGGTTGTCAACAGCTAAACTGGAATTATTTGCAGCCGGAAGCGCACTGTTACTCGCAATAGCTAGTTAGGCAACCCCCTTAGCAACAGCATTAGCGGGATTTGACCCCTCGATTGTCAAAGACTTGACATGAAAACCGCGAAACTTTTGTTTTTGGCTAACGCGCGGGAGCATCTGAATGAAAGCAGCCCAGCTAAAAATTGGAGTTTTGAGGCTCTCTTGCTGGGGGGCAGGAGGCAGGAGGGAAGAGGAAGAAGGAAGGAGGGAAGAGGAAGAAGGAAGGAGGGAAGAGGAAGAAGTGTTTTTACAAATATGAGATGTTCACTAACGCGCCACATTGCGATGGGAAAAGTCAGTCGATTGCGCGATTTTAGATTTGAGATTTTAGATTAAAGCATTGACCCAGCCCAAAAACGGATACGCTGCCACGTGCAGGAGTCGTGGAAAGATCAAAATTTTAGACTCTTGTTCAAGCTCCCAGATTTATCTGTGGGGTAAATCTAAAATCTCAAATCTCAAATCTAAAATCTAAAATCTCAAATCTAAAATCGACTGACTTGCGCGAGATAAATACGTTCGGCAAGTTTCATGGGATACAGGTCTTTTATTTCTGGACGGATGAATACGGGACTTGTATCCTGAATGATTTCGGTCAAAAATTTAATGTAAGTTATTCTCAAGAGTGGGAATAAAACCAATTAGGGATTTTCAGTTTTTTATTGATATTTTTTTTAAATTATTGCTTGAGCTTGATGGTAAATACATTTGGCAGGTTAATCTGTAAACAAACATTGATCGTTCTTATCAAAAACCTTGAATGCGGGGGTGCTCGGTAAAATATCCGAATAATTCTTCAGGATTATTTAATGTTACATTTCTCATCCTCAAAACTTTGGCTGTGAAGCCCGAATCTATGTCAAATAAGCGATCGCCAGCCGCAAATCCCCCGATCGCTCGATCGCATTAATGCCCCCAGAGGGGGTTTTAAATTTTAGTAATAAATAGTTGACTAAAGAGTTGGAACTTCTCTCGTTAGGATACATCAATGCACATACCTGATGGTTTTCTTTCACCGCCAGTAGCCATTGCCACCGGCATAGCAAGCGCAGCAGCAATCGCAGTTGCCCTAAATCGAACCAGCGCTAGTCTTGGACTCCGACAAGCCCCAATCATGGGCTTAACTACAGCTTTCGTGTTTGCAGCCCAGATGATCAACTTTCCGGTAGCTGGCGGCACTAGCGGCCACTTGCTGGGAGGGGCGCTAGCTTCCGTCGTTTTGGGGAGTCCTTGGGCGGCAACTTTGGCCATGAGCACAGTTTTTATAATTCAAAGCGTCTTGTTTGCCGACGGGGGCATCACCGCCTTGGGAGCTAATATTTTTAACATGGGGCTAGTTGGCATTTGGGTGGGCTGGTGGCTGTTGCAGCCATTGCAGCAACTTTTGGGAGGTTCTAGAAATCGTTTGCCCCTAGCAGCGGGTATTGCCGCTGCCCTCAGCGTCGTGGCTGCTTCGATTAGTGTGGCGATCCAATTGGCAATTTCTGGTACTGTAGGGCTCAATATCGCATTGCCAGCAATGGTAGGGGTACATATTTTAATTGGGATTGGCGAAGGGGTAATTACAGGCGGCGTTTTAACTTATCTCGTCAAAGTGCGGCCGGATTTACTGCCGGGAGAACAGCCACAATTGCAGAAATGGGTAGTGCCAGTAATCGGAGTTTTATTAATTTCCGGGGTGCTTTCACTGTTTGCATCAAGTTGGCCTGACGGGTTAGAAGCGGTAGCCGAAAAATACGGCTTTAAAGATAAAGAAGCTGTGGCGATCGAAAATCCCACTCCTTTAGCAGATTACACAGTTAAAGGATTAGAAGAACAGCCGATTGGTACTAGCATTGCTGGACTTTTAGGGTCTGCCTTCAGCTTCGGCGCGGCTTTTGGGATTGCTCAGTTGGTGGTAAAACCTAAAGATGTCTAAACTGTCCATACCTTTTCGATTGCGAGTGTCTCTCACAATTGTGATTGGCATGAGTTTTCTGAAGACAGGGGCTTGGCTGTGGCTGGGAATTTACGGGGCGATCGCACTTTTTTGGTCGTTTTGGCTCAGGGCTCCGGTGCGAACCCTAGCGCAACTGTTGGGAGCAGAATTGATTTTTCTCTCCTTATTAGTGCTGCCCCAAGGTTGGGAACGCGCCAGTTTTTTGTTGCTGCGTTCCCTAATTTGCCTGCTAATTATGAACAGCTTTCTGCTAACTTTGCCACCCCACAGTTTCGGAATCGCCCTCAAAGGATTACCCCTACCAGCAGGTTTGCAAGAAATTGTACTTTTAACAGGACAATACTTAGAAATCCTGCTGTCCGAAGTCAACCGCATGAAAATATCTGCCCAACTCCGGGGCTTGTCAGGTACCGGAGGATGGCTGCGTTACGCCAGTGCTTCCATGATCGGAGCGCTTTATTTGCGAAGTCTCGATCGGGCAGAAAGAGTACACGCAGCAATGCTAATTCGCGGGTATCAAGGAGCTTTACCTGCCGAATCAAAATCAACACCAAAAGAGCGACTCTGGCTGACAGTAGCAATTGTAATGGCAGCCGGATTAACAATAGCTTCTTATGGTTATTCCTAATTGGGCCTGGGGCATTTAACTGGTTTTAACTGGTTCCCAGGCTCTGCCTGGGAATCCATATCCAGAGGCTCTGGCTCGCTTCTTGCGGAGGAAAATTCGAGGCAGATCCTCCCGATCTGCGTTCCCAGGCAGAGCCTGTGAACGAGTAGAATTGGTAATTGATTAATTCATTCCTCTACCTTTTGCCTTCTCCCTTCCCCTCTCTGCGCCCTCAGCGCTCTCTGCGGTTAAACACTCTTAATCCTAAAATAGAGGAAAATAAAACTTGACTAGACTAAAATCAGTGCCAACAATCGAAGTAGAAAACTTAGTATTTGGCTATCCCGATCAAAAGCCAATATTGCGGGGAATTTCTTTTAGTTTGCAACCAGGAGAAAGAGTTGCTCTACTCGGCCTGACAGGTGCTGGTAAAAGCACTTTGCTCGAAAACTTGATCGGATTAAAAATCCCTCAAGCGGGCGAGATTCGAGTGCAGGGAAAAAAGTTGGAAGAGGCGACGTTATCCCAGGCGCGCAAGCAGATTGGATTTTGCTTTCAAGATGCTAACGACCAGCTATTTATGCCGACTATTTTGGAAGATGTCATGTTCGGGCCGCGCAATTACGGAGTGCCGCCGGGAGTTGCGCGCGATCGAGCTTTAGCCCTATTAGACGAATTTGGTTTAGTAGAATTTGCCAACCGTTCTGCCCACCAACTTTCGGGAGGTCAAAGAAGATTAGCAGCCTTGGCAGCAATTTTAGCATTAGAGCCGGCAATTTTAATCTTAGACGAGCCGACGAACGGACTAGATCCCTCGTGGCGGCGTCATTTGGCGTCAGTTTTGTCCCAATTGCCGATCGAGGTAATTTTGATCGCGTCCCACAATTTGAATTGGATCGGGAAAACGACTCAAAGGGCGTTAGTTTTGGCTGACGGTCAGATTCAGGTCGATCGAGAAACGCAAGAATTGCTAAAAGATCGATCGACTCTTGAATATTACAATTTGCCGCCAGACTGGTAATTAGCCATTAGTCATTAGTGCTGTACATAAAGCGGTCAATCGATTTTAGATTTTAGATTTTAGATTTTAGATTTTAGAATTGAAGCATTCACCTCACGGATGAATCCGGGGGCTTGTATCCTGGATGCTTGATTGTCATAACTGCAAGTGATTGCTTTCCTTCGGCTTGCTCTGCTAACGCTTCGGTCGCAATTATAGGTAACATATATCTGTCATTAAAGCTCGAATTTGCGAACAGCTTCATTATAAAAATGAATAGCTAAATCGCGAATAATTTCTTCATTTTTAAAATCATTTCCAAACTTTTCTTTCGCCGTTAAAACACACATTTTCATCAAATCAGATGAACTTTCGATGTGAAGCGCGATCGCACTTTGGTTTTGTTTAAACCCGACCTCGATTTCCGCCATCCTTTTGACCGATTGACAATTCGCAAATTCCTCTAATTTTTCAGC
The DNA here is from genome assembly GCF_036701935.1 of Microcoleus sp. M2_D5. Classification (NCBI taxonomy): domain Bacteria; kingdom Bacillati; phylum Cyanobacteriota; class Cyanophyceae; order Oscillatoriales; family Microcoleaceae; genus Microcoleus; species Microcoleus sp. M2_D5. The sequence continues at coordinate 47,346 of NZ_JAUBRP010000006.1, forward strand.
TTTTTTTTCCTGCTTTCTTTTTTGTAGTTCCTCGGAAAAACCCGCAGCAATGAGTCCCGCAGGTAACGCAAAAATTCCGATTCCCAAAAATGCCAATATTGCTCCTAAAAATTTCCCTAAAGGAGTGATTGGATAAATATCACCGTAACCGACAGTAGTTAATGTCACAACTCCCCACCACATTGCATCGGGGATGCTCGCAAAAGTTTCTGGATGCGCCTCGTTTTCAACAAAATACATGACGCTAGAGGCAAATATTAACAGAATAAAAACTGCAAAGGCAGTGGCAATTAACTCCTCTTTTTTAGCGTACAATACTACTCCCAGAGTTCTGAGTGAATCTGAATAACGGCTCATTTTTAGCAACCGCAACAAGCGCAGAACACGAATTAAGTTGACGAAGTTAAAACTCGGAAATAACAGCAAGAAGTAAAAAGGTAAGATTGAAATTAAATCTATCAAGCTTAGCGGTGTAAGAGCATATTTCAATCTTCCCCAAAGCGGGTGGCTATATCTGCGATCGACTGTAGAAACCCATAGCCTCAAAATATATTCTATTGTAAATATTAAGGAGGAAACAATTTCGATATTTGCCAAAAGCGATGTGTGTTCTGGCGACAATCTGGGGGAAGTAGAAGCAATAAAAGCTGCGACGTTAATCACAATCAAACAAGTTATGAAAACATCATCTGCTAAACTGTATAAATTGCTAGATTCTGATGTTTCTAAAATTTTATAAATTATAGTTTTGATTTTTTTACGCATTTGAGTTTGTCCTGAGAATTTAGCAATTAACGCTCGCGCTTGACTACAGTATAAGCAATTAAATTCAAAAAATTAAGCAGGAGTTGCCCTCAAGCTAAAAAAATGACTTCTTCAGAGAGGCTATTGTTACGAAATTCAATGTTTCTCATGGAAAGTGGGTTGTTTGGGACAACGGTAGTCTAGTAAAATTTAGAGTCGATCGGGAAAAAAGTTCCAACTATTACTGGGTTTGCAGGCAAAAATCATGAAGGTAGCCGTATTCAGCACCAAATCCTACGATCGCACATTTCTGGAAGCAGCGAATGTCGGCGGCAAACACGATTTAGTTTTTTTTGAACCGCGTCTGAACCTGGAAACCAGCGTTTTGGCTGCTGGATTTCCGGCAGTCTGCGCGTTCGTGAACGACTCCTTGGACGCGAAAACGCTGCTTAGCATTGCCGAAAAAGGCGTCCGCTTGCTGGCCCTGAGATCCGCCGGATTCAATCACGTCGATTTAGCAGCAGCGAAGGATTTAAATCTAACTCTCCTCCGAGTTCCGGCTTATTCTCCCTACGCAGTGGCCGAACACGCAGTCGCTTTGATTTTGTCCCTCAACCGCAGAATACATCGGGCCTACAACCGCGTCCGCGAAGGCAATTTCGCCCTAGACGGCCTCTTGGGTTTTGATCTCCACGGCAAAACGGTGGGAATTGTCGGGACTGGCAAAATTGGCGCACTTACTGCCAAAATTTTGCACGGATTCGGGTGCCGCCTCCTGGGATACGATGTTTCCCAAAACCCAGATTGCCTCGCCCTAGGCATGGAATACGCCGCACTCCCGGAACTGTTCGCCGCCTCTGATATTGTCAGCCTCCACTGTCCGCTGATACCGGAAACTTACCATTTAATCGGTGCAGAGGCGATCGGGCAAATGAAACCGGGGATGATGCTGATCAATACCAGCCGCGGTCAGTTGATTGACACTAAAGCTGTCACCAAAGCACTGAAGTCTGGTATAATTGGCTACCTAGGCTTAGATGTTTACGAACAAGAGACGGATCTGTTTTTTGAGGATTTGTCAAATCAGGTCATTCAAGACGACGTTTTTCAGCGTTTGCTGACTTTTCCAAACGTCCTGATTACCGGACATCAAGCTTTTTTCACCGAGGAAGCTTTGAAAAATATCGCCGAAACCACGATCGCCAATATCACCGACTTTGAACAAGGACGCCCTTGCCCGAATCAAATCGACCTCGATCGAGTGAAAAAATGAGTCAAAAGACCGATTTGGCAGCGGAGGCAATTGTTTAAAATCAAGTCATATCGTTATTTTTGCTTGCAATTTGTGAAACTCTGCCTTAGTCTCATCAATTAGTCCCTGCAGCGCGGATGCTGTGCTAATTGCCGGAGAATTATACTGGCAGCAATTCACAGCCTGCAATTTTACCTGACAACGGAGGAAGTATTCAATGACACAAGCTAACTTTTCGGACGAGACAGAAACAATCACTGAAGTCGTGACAGTAGATCTGGTGGAGGACAAACCGGGGGTCATGACTACAGTGACAACCACAGAAACAACGGCCAGCCAGTTCCAAGATATTAAAGACCAAGTTATTACAATTTTGTCGGAACTTCCAGCCTATCTCTCTAATTTTTTCGCTGACTACCAAAAGCCCCTCATAACTGTTGGTTTAATCCTGGCAGGCGGTATTAGTATTAAGGTAATGCTGGGAGTTTTAGGTGCTCTTAATGATGTCCCTTTGGTAGCTCCAGTTTTTGAGTTGATTGGCATGGGATATACGGGTTGGTTTGTTTACCGCTATCTGCTCAAGGCTTCCGACCGCCAAGAGTTGTTAACGGAAATTGATTCTTTAAAAGAACAAGTTGTAGGTAGAGATTCTTAGAGGAAGTCATTGGTCATTGGTCATTGGTTATTTGTTATTTGTTAGTGGTTATTTGTTATTTGTGAGGCTATAGCAATAACCGATAACAATTAACCAGCAACCAATGCCCAATGCCCTGCGCGGGCCAATGCCCGCTCTTAATTAGGATGGCAAACTTGTTGCAAAGTGGCGGTAAAGTCGGGGTAGGAAATGGCAGCAGCTTCAGCCCGGTGAATGTTAGTAATACCTGTGGCATTGAGGGCTGCGATCGCCAAACTCATCGCTATTCTGTGGTCGGTGTAGCTGTCAACATCCGCGCCGGTCAAAGGAGTTCCCCCGGTAATTTCTAAACCGTCGGGTAACTCGGAAATTTGAGCTCCCATGCGGTTGAGTTCCGCAGCAGTCACGGCCAGCCGATCGCTCTCTTTGACTCGCAACTCGGCCGCATCTCGAATTATTGTAGTACCCGATGCAAAGATTGCCGCTACGGCCAAAATCGGGATTTCGTCAATCAGTCGGGGAATTAAGTCGCCCGCAATGGTGCATCCCCGCAATTGGCCGGAACTGCGAACCAAAATATCCGCTACAGGTTCTCCGGCGGCCTCTCGCTGATTTTGCAGTTCAATGTCGGCGCCCATCATTTCCAAAGCTTCCAAAATCCCTGTACGAGTTGGGTTGACGCCGACATTTTCGACTACGAGTTCCGAACCGGGGACGATCGCCCCAGCAACTAGCCAAAATGCTGCCGAACTAATATCCCCCGGTACAATCACATTCTGCCCTTGCAGTTGTGTCGGCCCAGTAACTGTCACGCTGCAAGTTTCTGGATCGACGCTCAATCGGGCTCCAAACGCCCGCAGCATCCGCTCGCTGTGATCCCGCGACAGAGCGGGTTCTGTGACTGTAGTTTCTCCCTCCGCCATCAAACCGGCGAGCAAAATGCAAGATTTAACTTGAGCCGAGGCGATCGGAGAATGGTAGTGAATCGGTTTTAACTGCTGTCCCAGTATCCCTAAAGGAGCTAAAGAATTGCTCTTTCTACCCCAGATTTGCGCTCCCATTTGTTGCAGCGGTTTAATGACGCGCGACATGGGGCGCGATCGCAGAGAACTGTCACCAGTTACTGCATAAAAACGCCCCGGATGAGAGGCTAAAATTCCCAACATCAGCCGCATCGTCGTGCCGGAATTACCCGCATCCAAGACTTCCACAGGCTCCTCTAACTCGCCAATTCCGACACCCGTGACTGTCACCCGTTCCGCGTTGAGTTCCGAAACTTTGGCTCCCAGGAGCGAGAAACATTTAGCCGTGCTGCGGGGGTCTTCCCCTAGGAGTAGTCCCTCAATAGTAGTTTCACCTCGGGCGATCGCACCCAACATCAAAGCTCGGTGAGAAATCGACTTATCGCCCGGAACTCGAATCCTCCCCACCAGCGACAAGCCCGATGCCGGTTTTTGAATGCTTAAAGTTTGGCTTTTGTCAAGAAGCGTAGTAGTTATAATGTCAGCTTGCATTGAGATAAACTAGGATTGGATGGCGTTAGCTATCCTACCTTTTTCCCTGTCCTAAGTCAGTCGTCTTTTGTACGGGCTGCGGGTTTTTTCCCAATGTGTCGGGTTAACTCAAAGGCTGATTAAACTCGCCCGGAGACTCCGCTGTCAGTTCTAGACGACATGGGAGTGCGGACGCAAAGGCACAGATTTCACTTTAATTTCACCTTAATTTCACAAAAATTATCCGTGTATATGCTTAGATTTCATATCCTGCTCTGAGCGATTGACCAGATGATTGAATTTTGACTAAACAATTTTAGATTTTCGATTGCCAGTTGTAGATTTTTCATTTTTTTAAGCAAAAGCTCCGGAATTTGGAACCCAGCTAATCTAAAATCTAAAATCTAAAGCCTAAAATCTCAAATCTCAAATCTCAAACCGCCCGATCCACAACAACTCCTACACTTTTGTTTATGCTGACGCATCACCGCAAGCCTGTAAGTTTATCGCTGGTATCCACAGATTTACCGTTGTGGTCAGTTGTTGAAACCGCTGGTACGCTTTATCAAAAAGACCGCGATCGCTTTCACTTGTTGTTGCACGAACCAGCAATAATCGATCGCCAATTTTCCGACGACTCCGACGCCTCTGCCGAGCAAGTTACAATCTTGCCCCCAACTACAAAACCCCGGTTGCTATGGCTAGAAGTTTCGCCCTATCGAGTCATTATGACCATGCAAGGAAACGGCAAATACAGTTACCGCCACTGCTGGGAACGAGGAATGTACGGCCTGAGCCGTTATTGGCTTCAGGGCGAATCGCTGGCGACTCCCGAACAGTTGAGACTCCGCAACTTCACCCGCAACTTGACGCTGACAGGAACGCCAGAACCGGAACACCTGCGGTTAGAATATGAGTTGTGGTCGGAGAAAGTGCAACTCGGTCGCTATATTTTGAATCTAGAAATTCATCACTAAATTGGGTAATTGCAAAGCGGTGGATAGTAGGTGAAGGCGACGCATTCCTCCAATTCATTCACCCCCCGTGGGTTGTTGGGGTTCGCGTGGCAATCTCAAAACTCAAAACTCTTAGCTTTTAGCGATCGCCCTTACAATAATTCATCAGTTTGCTAGTCAAAGCGTCTTGATTTGCGGCTGCTTGATTCGCCTGCTGTCCGGCTCTAATAATATCGGCTCGAGCTGTTTGGATTTGCTCTCGACCTTCTATACTTGTAGAAGCGAGATTTCCAGCCTGAAGGCTTTTGCTTATGTCGCCGAGTGCTTGACTAATTTCCTGGAAGGATTTAACCGATGGCTCCTGAATTTCTTTTAGGGTTGGATCTGTTATTCGCAGATCCTCAAGTTCATTCGCTATCAGGTTCAAATTTTTAGCTAAATTGTCGGTCGTTGCAGCATCGTTGCTGTCTTTATCGACATCAATGAGAGCGTTGCCTTTGTTGACAATTTCAGTAAATTTAGTACACTGGACAGTTCGACTCTCGCTGCAACTAACCGTCAGCGTACAGCAAGCAACAACTATCAGCAGGATGGCAATCTGTTTGCGAAAAAAGTACATGAACCCTCGGTTGAAAAAAAAAATAGATTCTGGGATTTTATAGTAGAGTGCGTCAGCCCATTTTCGATTTTCGATTTTCGATTTACTTGCGACATTGAATCAAAGGAGCTGGAACTTTGGTCTAAAATTAGGGATTGTCCACAAGGCGAGTGTACGCGGCACAGTATCCGTTTTTGGGTGTGTCAGCGGGCCGATCGATATATCGACTGTCGAAAAACTTTTGCGGCACTCAAACACGCTCTACTAAGCTAAACTACGTACCTGTTTAGGAACTATGGTCAAAAACAGCAATAACCTAAAAAAGGGAAGCATTTGGGGATATCTTACCTTGCTTTTGCCTATTTCCTTGACGGCGGTTGCCAGTTTCGAGTCGGGAAGGATGTTTTGGGCGATCGCCACCACAGCGGGCATTGCTTGGGCTTACAAGCTCTACCAGCAGCAGCAAAAACATAAACTCGCTCATTTAGACTCGGTTTTCTACAAGTTGATCAAGGAAAATCAAGGGCGAGTGACGGCTTTGGATTTGGCGATGAATGCGAAACTGCCCGGAGAAAAGGTTCAAGAGTATCTCGACGAACGAGCCTCTGAGTTTGCCGCAGATTTTGAAGTGACGGAACAAGGCGGAATTTTGTATTATTTTCAAATAGCTCCAACTGTCAATCAAAGCGAAACAGCTAATGCGACAATAGCTGTTCAAGAGCCTCCCACAAATCGGGAAAAAACACAAGAGAAAAAACCAAATTTATTCCCCATTGCTCCAACCAAAACTCCTCAAAAACCCAAAATCTCTTTTACCCAGACGGAACTCTCCCGCAGGTTCAAAGTTCACGCAACTACGATCGGCAAGTGGAAACAGAAGCCGGAGTTTGCTCAGTGGAGCCGCGAAAAAGACCCGGAGGCTATTGCCTGGGAATATTCTACAGAAAACAAGCGATTTTATCCCAAAGATTGAGGTATTGACTAATTGGCTGGTTTGGGTTATCTTCAGTTGAAGTATAACTTTTTTGGAAATTAAAGGCAAAGCAAATGCAGCAGCACCAGAACCGAGAACAGCTCCCGCTCGATCGGATACTTCTGGGAAATTGTCTGGAACTTCTGAGCAGCTTGCCAGATGAATGCGTTGATTTAGTAGTATCCTCTCCTCCCTACAATTTGGGCAAGGAATACGAAACCAAGCAAGCTCTCAATATTTATTTAGAAGAACAGAGAATTGTGATCCAAGAGTGCAGCCGAATTCTCAGAAAATCAGGTTCGCTGTTCTGGCAAGTCGGTGCTTTCTCCGATCGGGGTACGCTAATTCCGCTCGATATTCGCTTCTTTCCAATTCTAGAATCCTGCGGGTTAATTCCTCGGAATCGAATTATCTGGGGGAGACAGCACGGTTTGCACGGCAGAAAGAAATTCTCATGCCGCCACGAGACAATTCTTTGGTTTACTAAATCCGATGAATATATATTTAACTTAGACGATATTAGAGTCCCGCAAAAGTATCAAAATAAAAAACATTACCGGGGATCTCGCAAAGGCGAACTTTCATGCAATCCTGACGGGAAAAACCCAGGCGACATTTGGATGTTCCGCAACGTCAAACACAACCACGAAGAACAAACTATACATCCCTGTCAATTTCCCGAAGACTTAATAGCTAGAATTGTCTTGACTACAACCGTGAAAGGTAATGTTGTTCTCGATCCTTATATGGGTTCGGGTACGGCGGCAGTTGTAGCTAAAAACTGCGATCGGCATTTTATCGGTGCAGAATTGGATCTAAAATATTATCAAGTTGCGCTGCGTCGTTTAAGCGGGGAACCGGACGAGCGCGGCTATTTCCCCAACTTAAAAACTCTGCGGGACTATGTAGAAAAAACCGGACAGCCAATTGAAGGATTTCGGTTTGACGTACAAGTAGGTAAAAAACCAACTGAACGCAGCAAAGCAAAAATATATCCCGAAGAGTATCACTTAGAAGAAATGGAGAAACGCTTGCTCTATGAGGAAGCTGCTTTTGCTGCAGATATTCGGGGAAAAGCTCCACCAGTAGACCTCAAGCTAAATGGGAACGGTAAGAAAACGCTGAAGTCTACTAAAATTGGAGAGCAATTAGAACTTGAGTTGTGGAGCTAGTATATCATTTTTCAAATAATCCGAATAGAACTGCGACTGCGGGGCGAGCGTCCTGAAATTATTTGACATTCACACTCTTGCTGAGTTACTATTGTCCTTGATGTTCGAGCGCTGTAAACAGTCAATTTTGCAGGTACTGTTGTATTCCTTTCCTCGAATAAACCAACTATTCTGAGCGGTACATTAAATAGAGAGGCCGATAATACTGTTAACTGGTTCACAGCTTGCTCGTAGTAAAGGCTGCTATTAGCAGCAGGAAACATTTGTGATCTTGTAACTATAATAACAACCTTAACGGGCTGTCCTGTCAGAGGCGTCTTAGTGTTGAAAAACAATTGCGATCGCACAGTATTGTTTAATAGAAGTGCATAGTGAGAAAACTGAACTTCTGCAATCGCACCACCAGAACCAAAGTCAACATCTGTTCCCAAAAATCGATAAATCGCCGGAATCGGGATTTTGGCTTGCCAGCCAAGTTTGACCAACTCTGTTTTGATGTATTCATTTGTTGCTACAGGATCGAAAACTGGATCGCCCAGAAATCCAGCTTGAGCTGAAGCTTTTACGTGCAGTGGCATAGCAGCAAGTACGCTGCTGATTTGGTTCCATTCCGCGCTACAGTGGTTACTGATGGCAGTGTTTGCCCCATTGAAATCCGTAAATTCAATTAAAATAGAAGAGCCTCCTTTCTCCTATGTCCAAAACAACCTTGCGAGTAGTCGCCCGCCTCGTCGCGTTTCCCGACAAAGTAGCAGAACTTAAATCTCTGCTGCTGAGCATTATAGAACCAACTCGTAAAGAAAAAGGCTGCATCAAATACGAACTCCTGCAAAATCAAGCCGATCCCACAGATTTTACCTATGTTGAAGAGTGGGAAAGCGCAGATTTGCTCGAACTGCATCTCGGTTCAACTCACATTCAAGACGCCGTGCAGAAATTAGACGGTTTGGCCGTTGGGCCTCCAGATATCCGCCGCTATGAATTGCTAGCTTAATCGGGTTTTTATAGCCATTTTATTAATGTGTGTGAAATAGCTTCGACCCCCCTAGCCCCCCTTAGTCAGGGGAGTAGGGGGTGGGACAAGAGTGAAAGTTAAAATTGTAGTAACTTAAAAAATTTTTATGACATTAGCAACAATAAAACAGTTATTTATTTATCCAATTAAAGGGCTGACCCCGCAAGAAATGTCGGAGTTTGCTTTAACAGCAGGACACGGAATTAAGGGAGATCGAGCTTTTGCCTTAATGTTTGCAAATAATCTTGAAGCGGCAAAGATGCCCGCCCAAAATATGCCTTGGATGAGCAAAAAACATTTTGCCGTCCAAAACGATTGGCCGATGTTAGCAGCTTTAGAATGTGATTATCAACCGGAAACGGCGGTTTTAACAGTCAAGCGCGAAGGAGTTGCAGTGTTATCCGCAGAAACAAACACAGCAGCGGGGCGCGATCGCATCGGCAGTTTTTTCACAGAATATTTGGCAGCAATTGCACCCACAAAAGAAGCCCGACACCCGCAATTTGCACCTTTGCAATTAGTCGGCGACAGCAGCGGCGAAACTCGCTATCCCGATCGAGAACCCGTACACATTTCTTTACTCAGTCAAGCCACATTAGACCAATTAACAGCAAGGGCGGGTAGCCACATTGACGTGGGCCGATTTCGCCCGAACATTGTGCTAGAAGGTATGGCAGCTTGGTCAGAATTTGAGTTGATCGGAAAACAGTTTCAATTAGGCACGGCGCGCATAGAAGTTACAGCACGAATCGGTCGCTGTGTCAATATAGAAGTGAATCCAGAAACAGGCGATCGGGATATTTCTCTACTCAGTTTACTGCAACAGGAATTCGGTCACGCACAAACAGGAGTTTTAGCCAAAATTATCAACAGCGGCACAGTTAAAATCGGCGATGTTTTGACTTCTTCAAAATAGATTAGGACTTACGCATAAATACCAAAGAAACCGGGTTTTTCACCAGCATTCAAGGATAAAATGCAGTATTTTTGTAAAAAAACCCGGTTTCTGCGTCCAGGACTATTCTTAATCAAAAGCGACATTAAGATTGTGAATGCTGCCTAACTTCCTCTACTGATAAACCCAGTGCTTCTGCCACTTGCTGTGTATTCAATCCCATTGCCAACAACCGAGGGATGGCATCCCGCCGTGCTCGGGCTTCTGCACTCAAAGCCTGCTCTGCTAAAGAAGCTCGTTCTGTACCTGTCAGCAGCAAATTGCCCTCGCTGTCCCACCACCGCAGCCACAGCATTGTCTGGTTTTGATAACTGCCTTCCCACAGTCCTAATTCTACGCCCATTGGCGCGATCGGATAATGACCGCGATCGTTCGGAAGCAACTGCTGGTAAAACCCATTGTTCAGGTTGTAAACCTCCAGCCTGCCACTATTGATCTCGTAAATACCATAAAACGGAATCCGCACGATCCGCTCATATACCCAAAACTTCCCAGGCCTTGGCGCCTCTCCAACTTCCGAGTACGATAGCGGCGTTGTGTCCCGCTCTTCTGAACCATCTCCCGATGCGAACTCCAAAGCAATCATCGGAGCCATGAATTCCCGCCACAGCACGTAAGAGCGACGAATCTGATTTCCTAGTCTGGGTGGCACGTTCGGCACGTAGAACCAATCAGGAGCTTCTGCTCCCTTTTCTTGCGGGTCAGTTTCTCGCCAGTAGATGCCGCAGTCTTGCCCTATAGCATATTGCCCATCGGGATGAAGCCGTTGCAATACCGACCCGATAGAATCAGTCAAAAGAATGCTCTGGGGATGCTCCTGAAAATTCTTCACAAAAGTGCCGTCTTCCTCTGGCAGTTGAGTGTGGTCGGGGAAGGGAGAGGGAAGGACAATCTTTTCGGTTGCCGGGGTCATGCTACCTCTCAAGGATTGCAGCTTACCTGAATATCTTAACTCATCCTGCTTCCGGCACTCTCACCTTATTACCAATCAAGTTCAGAAAACTCGTGCCAAAATGTTGAATCTCCAAAAAATTAGCATAAGCAGGAGTTGACTTGTAAACTCTAAAAGTCCGCATAATTCCTAAAGTCGCCGCACTTTCCAGGGGGCCGATAAAGCTAGTATCCCTATCCAAAAAATGAGACTGCTTAGCCCAGTGTGCCATCTGTTCCGCATTCAAAAAATAGCAGCCGGAATGAGGATTCAACGCCCGCTCAAAAGCGACTGTTTGTTCCATGATTTTTCCCTTTAACTGCCGCTGCTCCTCCACATTTTGAAACTTAGCAGTAGCTGTTGCTGCTAAATCACCATCAATATATGCTTTAAAAACCGCGCCTTGAGGCGAGATTTCATAGCGATTAGGTTGCAGCAAATTCGCATTTCCTCCGTGATGCGTAAACCACTTTAATTTACTAAAAAACCACGGGTCGTGCATAACTAAATCATCTTCCAAATAACAGAAATAATCGTATTTGTTAAGACACGCTCGCAAAACTGCTTGACACTCAAACCCCAACAGCAGCGGTTCGCATTTTGTAGCGTGGTGCATAAAACATCTGGGCTGCACTGGCAATTGAGGCAACAAATGATAACCTTGAGTAGTGCAAACAACAATGTCAATTTCGTGCTGTTGAGATTGATTTGCTGGGATAGTTGCACATTCGCTAATATCAATCATGGACTGAGATTTGCCGTACAAAGCTTGCAGCGATGTCACGCAAGCGGTTAAAGCATTTAGTCGCGGTTGCGGATCATTTCGCTGGGAAGCGTGTTTCCCGTCGCCGCTGGGATTGTAAAAGTGAGCAATAGTGAATAGAATTCGCATTGGTGTGGAGTAAAAATTAAAAATTAAACAATAAAACAGAACGATCGCACAATAGCCCTATAAATCTTACCGCACTTAGTCACCAAATAACTCCGGCAGGCGATCGCGCAGCTCAGCATTTAAACGCGGCAACTCGTCTCGCATCTGCAAGTACCAATCTCGGCGCTGCCGGTAGTGCCCGCACAGCAAGCGGTTGTCCCGCACCCATTGGTAAGCATTGGCGGCTATTTCCCGGCGCCGAGAAGTGTCAGATATCAGCGAATTTAGTTTGGTTTCAAACTCTTTTTCATATCTATAAATCAATCCGGTTTCACCTTCGACAATCGAATGTTCGTACACGGTGGGACTTGCCAAAACCGCTACTCCCCGCGCTGCACATTCAATAAATTTCAAGTCAGATTTCGTTTCGTTAACCTGGTTGGGAACAAGCGGCAGCAAAGCGATATCGCAACTGTACATAATTTCTTGATACCGTTCGTAACTGCAAAAGGGTTCAAATTCTTTTTGCTGTATTTTCAAGGATTCAAAAAATCGGCGGTCGTGGATTACTTTAACTCGAATTCGGTGCTTGTGTGCGATTAAAACTCGATTTAGCGCTGCCATAATCGGCTGCCAATCTTTTTCGCGGTTTAGCGCGCCAAAAAAGATGGTGACTGTATCTGCGACCGGATAAATTCGGGGCGGAGGTAGATAGGCTAATTGATTGGGAAAGACGGCAACATTAGGATTGTATTGTCGCAAAATTTTTGCTAGCGGTTCTGTCGAAGTTTGCACGCAGTGACAGCCCCGATAGCTAAGGTAATTATTGTCGGCGTATTCGCGGCGGCGGATAGGATTATCGTCAATTTCAGCTACTATTAAATAGCCTTGTTGCAGCAGTTCTTTGAGTTGGGGAATATAGCCTGGATATTGCATGATTGTCCGCTGCCAGATGAAGACTTTTTCTTCTTCCGGCAGGGGGGGAATTAATCCTGCTGTTTTCACGGCGGATACGGTGCGGACACCCGGAATTGTAGCGCTAAATTTGTCCGGTTCCAAAACTCGCACGCGATCGCACCCTGTAGGAGCCATAATGATAGTCTGAATCAGCAGTCTGCGCGCAGGTACGGTCGATTTGGTCGATCGCGCGATATAATGTTCAGCACCTGTTTCCGTAGCAAAACTGCTCGATGTGAGCTCTAAAGCCTTTACCATTGGATGCAGTAATTCCTGAAAGCGGACAAAATTTTCCGTTTTGTGTCCCTTCCCTTGAAATTCATAAACCTGCAATCCGGCTCGAGCAAATAGTGATTTAATACTTTCTAGGGTAAACCAGTGCTGCATCTTGCTGTCGGGATTCTCCCACTGTCCCCGCAACAGATTGACAATTCGCCGCCAGTATTGAACGTTGGGGATTCGGGCGAGAATTTGCCCCTCTGGATTCAACAAACCACTGTACTGCTTGAGGACTTCCCAAGGGTTTTTGAGATAGGGTAGCAAGTCGCCAAAAATTAAGCAATCGACGGTTCCTGGAGCGATGTCGAGACTTTCGATGGCAATTTCTTCAATATCGGCTACCGTCACCCAGTTTAGCCGATCGACCGCAATTTTAGCTTTTTCTCGATCGCATTCAATGCCGATATACTGACAGTGAGGATTTATCTGCTTGTACTCTTGGCCCGTCGCACCCGTACCGCAGCCAATTTCAACAATGACCTTAGCATCCGGCGGTAGCAGCTTCAAGAAGTCGTGGTTGACGCGCTCGATCACTTTGTCTAAAATTCCTGATTAGTCGATCGTAAAATAAAACACACAAACCCATGCCGACAGACAACCAGCTCAAGGTTAGCATTGCGATGCCAGTATACAATGGCGATCGGCACATTTGTCAAGCACCAAATTTTCGGCTGCCAACTCTTTCTCTTCCTCTGCGTTCTCTGCGCCCTCTGCGGTTCACTTAATCTTACTCACCCATCCTGCAATGATTGCTATATCTTAGCAAAAATTGAGCAAACTTATAATTTATTCTCAACCCATACCCTCATTTAGCGCGATTGACGAACTCCATTAATTCTGCTTTTTCCCAAAAAATCAACACAACAATTTGCTAAATACATTAGAAACTATGAACCCTAATCTAGGAATGAACATCGCCGGTTACATTAACGGCGAATTTGGCATAGGAGAAGGTGTTCGAGCCAACATCAGAGCCACAGAAACCGCCAACATTCCCTTCGTCATCAACAATTTTACCCGCAGTCCCCACCGCAAACAAGACACTACATATCAAAATTTTAGCCAAGACAATCCCCATTCAGTCAACTTAATTCAAGTCAACGCCGATGAAGTTGCAACCTTTATCAAACATACAGGTTCCAGCTATTTTAAAAACAAATACAATATCGGCTTTTGGGCCTGGGAACTGCCCGAATTTCCCCCAGAATGGCAGCCCGCATTTAATCACTTTCAAGAAATATGGACTTACAGCAACTATTGCACCGAGGCAATTTCCGCAGTCTCGCCAATTCCCGTCATCAAAATCATGCCCAGTATTGCTCTCCCCGCACCTTCCCTGAACAGAGAAGCACTGAATTTACCTAAAGATAAATTTATTTTCTTGTTTGTATTCGACTTTTCCAGCCGCATCGAGCGCAAAAATACTTTAGCGACCATTCAAGCATTTAAACAAGCTTTTGGCGAAGATAACAGCGTATTATTGGTCATCAAATCTTCTAATTCCAACAAATTTTTAGAGGCGCAAGCATCCTTAAACTCAGCCCTAGCAAATAATTCAAATATCAAACATCTAGACGGGTATTTGTCCAAAAATAAACTAAACGGTTTGCTCTACAATTGCGACTGCTACGTATCGCTGCACCGCTGCGAAGGATTTGGCTTAACAATGGCTGAAGCCATGTTTTACGGCAAACCCGTAATTGCCACCGGCTATTCATCAAATACAGAATTTATGAATGTCGGCAACAGCTATTTAGTCAAGTATAAGTTGATACCAATAGAGCAAGATTGCGGGCCTTACAAAAAAGGCAATTTTTGGGCCCAAGCGGATGTCGAACACGCTGCTGACTTAATGCGGTACGTCTTCAACAATTACCGGGAAGCTCAACGAATTGGAGCGATAGCTGCTGAGGAAATTAAGACTTTACTCAACCCGCAAGTTACAGGGAATAAAATTAGAAAACGTCTCGAATATATTGCCGAGATTACCGATAACTTTCAAAGCATACCTCTGTCAGGAACAGCCAAAGCGAAGTCGGCTAAAATTAGGGCTAACTTGCCACAATCACAGCAACAAAGTCAATCAAATGCAGAACTGCCAAACGGGCAGCCGAAGGTTAGTATTTGCATTCCGACGTACAACGGAGAAGCATTTATTGCGGAAACAATTAAAAGTGCTTTGGCCCAAACATACCCTAACATAGAACTGATTATATCCGATGACGGCTCCACAGACCGCACAATTGCGATCGCCCAATCATTCCAATCAGAAACCTCAGTCGATTTCCGCATCATCCTGCACCGCAACTACGGTTTATCGCAAAACTGGAACTTCTGCATATCCCAAGCAAAAGGTCAATACATTAAATTTCTGTTTCAAGACGACTTGCTCGCACCAGAATGTATTGATAAAATGGTCGCACTCGCCCAAAAACACCCAGAAATAGGTATGGTTTTCTCCCCGCGCGGCATCACCATAGGTGAAGATGAATCTAACCCGATTTTGCGGAAAGCTTCCCAATCAATTAAAGATTTGCATAAAAGTTGGTCTAATTTAAAATCTATTCAGCCTGGAAAAGAATTACTGGCAGATACTAAATGTTTGAGCAACCCCATAAACAAAATTGGCGAACCGAGTACCGTCTTAATTGCCGCGCGAGTATTTACAGAAATAGGATTATTTGATTCTGGATTATCTCAGTATGTAGACTTAGATATGTGGTGGCGAATCATGGGAAACTATCATATCGGATTTGTAGACGAAAAACTGTCGTCACTGCGGATTCATCCCGAACAACAAACTTGGAAAAACTTCGCTGCTGGGGAAAATCATAAAGATGTAGTCAGATTTTACAAAAAACTACTAAATAGTCCTGATTACAGTTTTCTGCATCGACAAATCAAACAGACAATCCGCCAAAAGTTGGCATTGAGAACCCAGCCGAGTTTATCGGAATTGTCAGCAATGCTTGATCAATACAATAAATTCCCCTCAAAACAGCCTCTTCTCGTGCTGCGCCAATACCGCCAACAGCTAGCTGAATATTGGCTGAATTTGCCAGGGGAAAAATTAGAAAGTGCTTACTTGAAAGACACGGGTAAAGCTCATAAATTGCTCCTTGATAGCGCTATAAAAAATGAAACTTTAACTGAGTCAGAAGAAAGTTTTGTCCAGCAGTTATCCTCGAAACTTGCTGAAGGAGGAGAAATTGCCGACAAGATGCAATATCTACTCGCAGCGATGCTGTACGGCGACGCTTATCAGTTGCCGCTTGAGTATAAAAATGCAGCGATTCCCCAGTGGTTTTTTGACGATTTTCTGAAATTTATATTTCAGTCTCCGAATTATTTTAAACTGAGATGTTGGGCCAGTGTCAAGAACGGGCAAGATGCCCGTTCCACAAAAGATGAATTTTCTTCTTGTGGAACAGGCATCTTGCCTGTTCCTAAACGTTCCACAAGAGATGAATTTTCTTCTTGTGGAACAGGCATCTTGCCTGTTCCTAAACAAGTAATTGAGAATGATGCAAGATATCAGTTTAAACAAAAGTCGGAAATTGAAATCTACTCGGAATATTTCGAGCAGTTAATCAATTACGTCGCAGCTAATATCGCCAGTTTTCCAGATTCAGAAGTTTGGCGTTATTTGGCTGATTTTATTGCCAAAAATGTTAGTTTCCCAGCTTTGTATTTGAGCGAGGAAAATCTACTTAATGTATTGACTCATCGAGCTGATATTCTGGAATTTTATTTAAAAAATATCCGAAGTCAAATAGAATGGAATTTTCCTCAGAGAGAACCTGAAAGAAATAAAATCAGAGTTGGATTTTTGCTGGATAAAATTAGTGATGAATCCGAGACTCGTGCTGCAATTCCGAGTTTTGAATATTTAGACAGAAGCAAATTTGAAATTATTGTTTACTATTTCCAGGTACAAGACGAGCGACTGGGGAAATATTGCGAAAATTGCGCTGACAAACTGGTGCAACTGTCAGAAGACTTGTCAAATCAAGTCCGAGAAATTCGATCGCACGATTTAGATATTCTGCTAATCTGCACCAATACCGCCGACACTTCTCAACCAAGCGCCCTCCTGTGCCTGCACCGACTGGCGCGGGTGCAAATAGCTACCGGTGCATCAACCCCCGCCACCACCGGAAGCCGAAATATCGATTATTTCATTGCCGGAGATTTGACATTGCCCGCAGGTGCAGCAGCCGAGTATCGCGAAAAATTAATTAGTTTAGAAGGGTCGGGAGTCTGTTTAAGCTATACTGTAGCATCGGCACCTGGAACAGTTGAACCGACTCGCAGAAGTTGGGGAGCCACCGACGAATCTGTAGTGTTCATGTCCGGCGCTCAAGCTTTGACAATTATCCCAGAATTGAGAGAAAGTTGGGCAAAAATTATTGCTGCCGTACCGAATTCTATTTTAGTTTTGTATCCCTTTCGTTCCGGCAATGAAAACTATCCGACAGTGCCTTTTTACAAACAAATGCGATCGCTCTTTGCCGAATACGGTATTGACAAAAAGCGCTTAGTTGTGATTAAAGCGCTGCCATCTCGCGCCGATTGCATAAAATGTCTGGAATTGGCTGATATATATTTAGACTCCTATCCATACAGCAGTGGCTGCTCCTTAGCAGAACCCCTGTTGGTGGGGTTGCCTGTAGTGGCAAGAAAAGGGCAAAGAACTCGATCGCGACAATCAGCCGCCGCGATCGAAGAACTGCTACTTCCGGAACTGGTAGCAGACAGCGAGAACTCTTATTTAGAGCTGAACACAGCACTGGGAACCAACCCAGAACTGCGCCGGCACTACCGCGATCGAATCCAGCAAAAAATGGCGGCAAACCCGAAATATCTCGACAGTCGCGCTTGCTCGACCCAACTCGGAACACTCTTTGAAAGACTATTCCGAGAGTCAAGGAAGAAGGAAGTTCGGCAACAAAGCAGTTTACGGGATTTAACGGATGGATGTTGAGGGAAGATTTTCCCACTTTCCCACTCTCGCATCCCATTACCATTCTGAGCCCCGCGGGGAACCCCTCGCTAGGCAGAGCGTCAAGAAATAGACAGCAGTAGCGCTAGCCCGCTGACGGTCTGCTATCATCGGGGAATCGAGGGGTTAGTGGTTGTCGCTCTTTTCTTGCCACAGCTAAATTAAAAGGGGAAGCGCAAGTCAGTTGGAGAAAAAAAAATGACAGGACTTTTTCAAATAGGCGATAAATTACTGCAAGCTCAGGATATGCCATCGCTCCTGAAGCGGTATCAGTTGATGCCACAATTCTTGCGGGGTGTAATAGTAGACCAAGCGATCGCATCCTTTAGTTGCAGCGACGAAGAACGCAAATCCGCCGTGGAGAACTTTCTGGCACAACACCAACTGACAGCCCCCGAAGCCAAAGAAGCTTGGCTGCGGAGCCAAAACATGACGGAAGCAGAACTTCAAGAAATGGCCGTTAGGCCCTTGCTGATCGAAAAATTTAAGCAAGCCACTTGGAGACCTAAAGTAGATAATTATTTTTTAACCCGCAAAGCCAGCCTAGACCACGTAGTCTATTCCCTGGTACGCACCAAAAATCCAGCACTGGCAAACGAACTTTACTTTCGCATCCTCGAAGGGGAACAAACCTTTGCTGAAGTGGCCCGCGACTATTCCGAAGGGCCCGAGTCCAAGTCAGGCGGCTTGTTGGGCCCAGTACCCCTGAGCCAGCCCCACCCGGCAATCAGCAAACTTTTGTCCGTCAGCCAGCCAAATCAACTCTGGACGCCGCGTCCTCTGGCAGAATGGATGGTAATTATTCGACTAGAAAAGTTCATGCCGGCCCAGCTCGATGAATCGATGCGGCTGCACTTGATTAACGAACTATTTGAAAGCTGGCTCGCCGAACAGATATCGCAAATAGGCCCGCTACAGCCCCTCTCCTCCGTGTCTTCAATATCATGACAATCAAGCAATTGCGTCTGGGGCCCCGGATTTATCCGTGGAGACTTGAAAAAGCGTAGCATCCTGACAAAAAGCCTCTGGATTCAATTTAAAATATAAAATCTAAAATCTAAAATCGGATGACTTCTTCCGCTGTTTCCCTCTCCCAAATTCAGGATTTCCTAGCTCAAACACCTCCCTTTGACCGACTCTCAGAGACGGCTCTGACAGCCTTGGTGGCTAAATGCCAACTCCTCGGCTACCGGACGGGGCAACCCCTGTTTGAACGGGAAAAAATGCCGACTCAGGTGGCAATTATCTATCAAGGCCAGGCCAGGCTGCTGGGCTTTGACCAGCGCTCGCAGCGCCACGTAAGTTTGCGCTTGGTGCAGTCGAAGGAAATTCTCGGCTGGGCTGGCTTGCTCAGGGGAGTTCCCTGCGAAACGGCGATCGCTTCTACAGATGTGATCGCGATCGTCCTACCTGCCGAAGATTTCCTGAGTGTACTGGAAAAACAGCCGACTTTTGGAGAAGCCTTTCGCGAACACTGTTCCTTGAGCGAAGTATTTGAACTGTTGAGCCTGGAGTTGCAGCGCCAAGCCGACGGCACTTCCAATCTCAAGGAACTCACCCTGCAAGCTTGGCAAGATGCGACAGTTGTCAACGTACCAAACGGCAACAAAAAAACTCAAGACATCGCCAAAGAGCTAGATGCCGATCGAGTTTGGCTAGTCAGCAGCGGCGTCTTGGGCGACTTTCCCACCGGCAGCCGCTTCTCTGTGGAAAACGCAGCCAAATCCTTAAAAGTAGAAGGCCGCCTCGGCGCCCGCTTGGTCGGCTTCCGGGAACCCCCAGCATCGCAACCAGAGCTAGCAGATCCCCCAAATGGCGAAACAGGGACAGGTACAGGAGGAGGGATAAAGCCACCCATCATTTTTGACGATGTACCCCCCGCCCCCGATCGTCCCCCAGAACCAACCAGCGACCAACCAAAGGATTCGGCGGCGAAATACCCAGTTTTTCGCGCCAAAGGGCAGATTGAGGCCCCGCTTGCTTGCTTCCAAATGTTGAGCAAGTATTTCGGCCTTAAATTTCGCCGAGATATCATCCGCAAAGTTCTAGAAAATCAGTTAAAAACCGCCGGTTCTATCAGTATGCAAGCCTGCGGGGCGATCGCCCAAAGCATCGGCCTGACGCCCCAATTGGCGCAAGTGCCCGCAGAAGCCATCAACCGCATCAAAGCTCCCGTAATGATTAAATGGGAAACCAGCTTTGCCATTATTTACAGCATCACCGAGCAAGAATTGGTGATGGCCACGCCCGAAAAAGGGTTAATGCGGAAGCGGATACCTCAGTTTAAAGAAATCTGGGGAGAATCAGGAGAAGTCCTGCTGCTGCAAGCTCCGCAAGTCGAACAAAAAGAGCAGTTCAGCTTCTGGTGGTTTGTGCCGGCGCTGATGGAACACAAGACAGTGTTTTTTGAGGTGTTGCTCGCTTCGTTTTTTGTACAGTTATTTGGTCTTGCCAACCCATTAATTAGCCAAGTAATTATTGATAAAGTCTTAGGTCAGCGCAGCATTGACACCTTGGATATTTTGGGTGCATTTCTGTTAGGTGTTGCCCTGTTTGAAGGACTGCTCAACGGTTTGCGTACCTTTTTGTTTATAGATACCTCAAACCGCATTGATGTCAAATTGAGTGCAGAAGTCATCGACCACTTGCTCCGGCTGCCCCAAAATTACTTTGACAATCGGCGTGTGGGAGATTTGGTCTACAAATTCAGCATGATGGGCCAGATTCGGGAATTCATGACGAGTACAGCTCTGACAGTGGTTCTCGATGCGGTATTTTCGGTGGTTTACGTCGCCGTTATGCTTTCTTACAGCGTGCAGCTAACGTTTGTATCTTTGGCAGTGGTACCGATACTGGGGCTGATGATTGTTCTAATCAATCCGCTGGTGCTGCGCCTGATCAAACAAAGAAATATGCGTTTTGCTGACTCTCAATCTTATCTAGTGGAAGTAGTCAGCGGGATTCAAACTGTTAAGGCTCAAAATATTGAATTGAAATCCCGCTGGGAGTGGTCGAGCCGCTACGCAAAATACATTACAGCCAGTTTTAAAACAATTATCACGGGGACTACGGCCGGTACGGTTAGCGGCTTTTTAAACCAGGTTGGTAACTTAGCTCAGTTGTGGGTGGGAGCTTATTTGGTACTGGGAAATGAGATTACTTTGGGTCAGTTGATTGCTTTCCGAATTATTTCCGGGAACGTGACTGGTTCGCTGCTGCGTTTTGTGAGCGTGTGGCAGAGTTTCCAAGAAGTCTCGATGTCGATCGATATGCTTAAGGATGTGGTCGATACGCCGACGGAAACCAGCGATGAAGACCGCAGCAATATCCCGCTGCCGGCAATTCAAGGGCAGGTTACCTATGAGGAGGTTTCCTTCCGATTCCTGGAGAGCGGGGCACTGCAATTGGCTAATGTTAATTTGGAATTTCCCGCTGGCAGTTTTGTGGGAATTGTGGGGGGAAGCGGTTCCGGTAAAAGTACGGCGATGAAGCTGTTGCAGCGTCTTTATCCGCCGCTGTCGGGCAGGATTTTTATTGACGGATACGACATTTCTAAGGTGGAACTGTACTCGCTCCGCAGCCAACTTGGGGTGGTGTTGCAAGATACTTTGCTGTTTAACTGTACTGTTCAGGAAAATATTGCTCTGAGCAATCCCGATGCGAGTACGGATGAGATTGTGCGAGCTGCGAAATTAGCGGTAGCTCACGATTTTATTATGGGCTTGCCTGCTGGCTACAATACGGTGGTGGGAGAGCGGGGTTCGTCGCTTTCAGGGGGTCAAAGACAGCGTTTGGCGATCGCCCGCACGATTTTGCAAAACCCGAAACTGCTGATTTTGGACGAAGCTACAAGCGCCCTCGACTACCATTCCGAACGCCAAGTTTGCAATAACTTAGCAGAAGCTTTTTCCGGCCGCACGGTGTTTTTCATTACTCACCGCCTGACTACCATCCAAAACGCTGATGTAATTATTATGATGGATCAAGGTTCTGTAGTCGAGCGGGGAACTCATAAAGAATTAATGGCTCTTAAAGGGCGTTACTACTGCCTCTTCCAACAACAAGAGTCATCGAATACCTAATCTCTAACAACTCACAACAGATCGCTAACGCTTAACAACTGAGAACTAACAAATGGCTATGAAATCGTTAATACTTTCTGAGCAACCAGTCATTCTCGAAAAACCAGCGATTTGGTCGCACTTGTTTTTGTGGATGATCATGCTGATGACCACTTCTGCTGTAGTTTGGGCTTATTTTGCTAGCGTAGAGCAAGCTGTCCCCGCTGTCGGCCAATTGGAGCTTAAAGATGGTGCTAGAGACATTCAAGCACCTGCTACGGGCGCTGTGGTGAGACTTCACGTTGAAAATGGCGATCGTGTGGAAAAAAACCAGCCTCTGCTCACTTTCAACCCCGTTGCACCCACGGCAGATTTAACATCGATACAGAAAACTAAAGAAGCTCTGGAAAAGGAAAATAAATTTTACGAAGATGTTGTCAACGGCAAAATTCAAGGCGCTGTTCCTTCTAGCCTAGAATCAACAATCAAGGACAGACAGAGCCTGACGGCACAAAATCAAGTGCTGCAAGCTTTGATTGACGAACTGTACCTCAATCGGGGAGCCAGCGGAAATTTTGATGCTGCTCAGCAAGGACTTTATGTTAATTATCGATCGGAATTTCTGTCTCGCGTCGCTGCAGCTCAAGGCCAAGTTCAGGAGTTGGAAAAACAACTGAAGCAAGCTCAGGATGCTGAGAAAGCTGCCGGCGATCAAATGATAGTCGCACAGCAACAATTGGGTTTTGCCCAGAACCAATTAAATTATGCCCAGCAGCAGTTAAGTTCTTCGCAAGAGCAAGTAAAATCCGCCCTGGCTCAGAGAGATTTGGCCCAAGAACAGTTAGCGAAATCGCAACAAGTATTGAAGTCGAATCAAAACATTCTAGGCCGACTCGCCCCCCTGGTGGAGGAAGGAGCGATCGCTGAACTGCAAAAAGAGCGTCAAGAACAAGATGTTTTCAGAGGCCAAAGCGACGTTCTCAAACAGCAAGATCAAATCAAGCAGCGCGAAGGTGAAATCAACTCTCGCAGGGGCGAAATTAACACGCGCCTCGGTGAAATCAATACGCGCCGAGGCGAAATTAACGCGCGTCAAGGCGACATCCAAAAAATTAGTGCTGACATAGAGCGCCAGCAAGGAGAGCAAGCGCGCATTCAGGAGTCGATCGCCCGCGCCCAAGAACAGTTAAAAAACACCAAGGATTCCTGGGCAAAAGAACTTTACAGCAAAATTGCTGAAAACGAGAAACAAATTGCCAGCAGCGATTCTCAGCTAAGCCGCTTCAAAGTCGAAAACTTGAAAAAGCTCTCCGAAGTGAACGCTCAGCTAGAAAAGGCTCAACAAAACCGCGACACTCAAGTGATGAAGTCACCCGTATCGGGGGTAATCTTTGATTTGAAGCCTTCTACGAAGCAGAAAGCTACGTTGGATATGGCGAAAGATCCTATCTGCCAATCCATTATTAATTCCGTGCTGAAACCGGGCGAACCGCGCCCAGCACGCTGCGAAGAAGCTTATTACGAAGCACAGCAAACTGAAAAGCTACTCAAGGTTTTGGATGACGAAAACGGTTTGGAAGCAGTTGTTTACCTGGAAAACAGCAATGTGGCTCTGGTATTGGATGCTTTGAGACAGAAGCGGGCAAAATTGGAGCCGTATCACGGCAAGCAATTAGACGGAGAAAAGATTGACTGCGAAACAGGTAAAATTTGCGTTTGTCCAGAGAAGGAAATTAACAGAGAGAAACTGGGTTTGACGAAATACCAATGCGTGCCTGTGGAAGTGAATGTAGAAGCTTTCCCGGCGCTGGAGTTTGGTACTGCTGAGGGTGAAGTGATAGAGATTAGCAGCGATGCTGAGCCTCCTACTGAACTGCGGAAATACTATGCTTTCAAAACCAAAATTAAGCTCAAAAATCAGAAGTTTGTTTTGAACAAGGACAAGCCCAATCAAGTCGAGGTGAATTTGCAGTCGGGAATGGCAGTGAGTTCTAATATCAATATAGGCAAGCGGACTGTTTTGCAGATGTTTATCAACCGATTTACTGGGAAAATGGATACGTTCAAGACTATTAAGTAATGATTTAGGGGTAGCCAGAAACCGGGTTTTTCACCCAGATACGCGCCCCAGGCAGTCAATTTCAATAAAAACCCGGTTTCTTGAGTCTCAGAGTAGGGAACACCAGA